>CALWOS010000144.1 GCA_944383185.1 uncultured Oscillospiraceae bacterium | reverse complement strand
GTATTTCTCTGCGTACTTCATTAGGGATTGCCGGTATGCCATGTCCTGTGTTATACTCTTGCTCATGAAGGATATGGTCTCCTCTCGTACAGTTGTTGTCTGCAACTCCAACTATAACCGATGAGGCTGTATCCTTCATCCTTTTTTATTCATTTGTCCAACATGTATTGTACTCCTACACCGGCATGCATTGCCGCAGGCTGGATTGCGCTTGACAAATTCTGCAGACGTGATAAGATAAGGGACATTAAACCGCAAACAACTGCATAGCCCAGACAGTGCCGCCATTGGCGGGTAAAAGGGAATCGGGTGGAAATCCCGAACGATCCGGTCACTGTAAACGGGGAGCCAGCCGCAAGACGTCATTGCGATATTCGCGAGAAGACGCGGCCCGGTGCCGATCCGTAAGTCAGGAAACCTGCTGTCTGTGCTGAAAAGATGGGAATCTTCCGCAGAAAGAATCCATCTGTATGCCGCGACGGCGGAGGGGGCCCTATTTCCGCCTGGCGGTGACAGTCCCGCTTTCTGTTGAAGAAAGCGGGGTTTTTTATGGCCATTTTAACGCAAAAGGAGGGATCTGCCAGCCTGCCGAAATCTTTCCTGGGCAGCGCGCCCTGTACGGGGCATGAATTCTACTCTGCCCCCGCCCAACCAAAACGATTCGATCATACAAGGAGATTTTCACGATGAAACGACTGACTGCCCTCTTCCTGACTCTGCTGCTCCTGCTGAGTCTGTCCGCCTGCGGCAACAGCGCCCAGAATCCCTCCGGCTCCGCGGGGAACAACAATTCCCAGGGAGAAGATCCATCTGAAGCAGAAAACCCGGAGGATGCGGAAGCCGGGTTCCCCTTTACCCTGACCACCAAGGACGGCGCGGAGGTTACCTTTACCCATGTTCCGGAAACCGTTCTCTGCACCAACGTCAACACCGGCGACCAGTTGATGGCCCTGGGCCTGGGGGATAAGATCATCGCCACGGCCAACAACAATACCCAAGTCGCGCCGGAGTTCCGGGAGGAATATGAGGCCATCCCGGAAATGGCGGACCGGCCCACGCTGGAAACCATCCTGGACATGGAGCCGGACTTCGTCTACGGCCGCTCCAGCGCCTTCAGCGAGAAGTACAACACCGAGCATGACACCCTCTCTCAGTACGGTATCATGTCCCTGTCCTCTATTGAGGGTTATAAGCTGGGTGCCGATCTGGAGGACGTCTACCAGGATTTCTACAACCTGGGCCGCATCTTCCGGGTGGAGGATAAGGCGGAGGAGATCGTCAGCGCCATGAAGGAGCAGGTCGCTGCGGTGGAGGAGGCGGTTGCCGGCCAGGAGTCCACAAAGGTCTTCGTCTTTGATATGGCACAGGAAGAGGGCGCCTATACCTGCGGCAACAATTTCACCTCCAAGCTTATTGAGCACGCCGGCGGCACCAATATTTTCAACGACCTGGACACCACCTGGGCCACCGTCAGCTGGGAAGAGGTGGTGGAGCGCGCCCCGGAAGTCATCGTCATTGACGACTACGGCGACACCTCTTTAGAGGAGAAGATTGCCTTCCTGAAGGAGAATCCTGCTCTCGCCACCATTCCGGCCGTCCAAAACGACCGCATCATCTCCGTTACGCTGTGCGAGTCCTTTGCCAGCTCCATGACCGGCGACACCGTGGAAAAGTTTGCCCGGGCTTTCCACCCGGACTGCTTTGAATAAATTGAAATGCTGAAAGGAATTTGTACCATGAAACGATTTTTTGCGCTGCTTCTTTCGCTGACACTTCTGCTGTGCGTCACAGCCTGCGGCAACAGCGCCGATACCAATACCGATTCCAACGAGCCAGCGGCGGATCAGAACACAGCCGGTGATCCTGACGTCAACCAGGATTCCTCCGGTGCATTTCCTTTTACCCTGACCACCAAGGACGGCGCAGAGGTCACCTTTACCCACGTGCCGGAGCGGGTCATCGCGGCCAACGCCAATGCGGGCGACCAGCTGATGGCCCTGGGCCTGGGGGACAAAATCATCGCCACGGCGTACAACAACTCCCAGATCAACCCCGAATGGCGCGACGCCTATGAGGCCATCCCCGTGGCCGCCGACACCTATATCTCCCTGGAAACCCTTCTGGATTTGGAGCCGGACTTCGTCTACGGCCGCTCCAGCTCCTTCAGTGAGAAGTACAACACCGAGCACGACACTCTCTCCCAGTACGGCATCATGTCCCTGTCCTCCATTGAGGGCTACACGGTAGGTGCGGACGTGGATGTGGTATATGAGGATTTCTACAATCTCGGTCGCATCTTCCAGGAGGAGGACAAGGCGGAGGAGATCGTCAGCGCCATGAAGGCCCAGATCGCCGCGGTGGAGGAGGCGGTTGCCGGCCAGGAGGCTACAAAGGTCTTCGTCTTTGATATGGCACAGGAGGAAGGGGCCTATACCTGCGGCAACAACTTCACCTCCAAGCTTATTGAGCACGCCGGCGGCACCAATATTTTCAACGACCTGGACACCACCTGGGCCACCGTCAGCTGGGAAGAGGTGGTGGAGCGCGCCCCGGAAGTCATTATCATTAACGACTACGCCGGCGACACGCTGGACGAAAAAATTGCCCAGCTGAAGGAAAATCCGGCTCTGGCCACGGTACCCGCCATTCAGAACGACCGGATCATCTCCGTCCAGCTGTGCGAGGTATTCGCCAGCTCCATGACCGGCGACACCGTGGAGAAATTTGCGCAGGCGTTCCATCCCGACTGCTTTTGATTCGCGACGATGAAGCGGTTTTGCAACTTGGTGAAGCGGCATACGCTGGCTGCCTGTTTGGTCCTGCTTGGCCTGCTCCTCCTCTCCATCATTCTCGGCATCGGCCTGGGGCCGGTTTCCATCAGCTTTTCCGACGTTTACCGGGTGATGTTTCACCGCCTGTCCGGGATTTTTACCGGACAGGCCGGTTCGCTGCCGGACATCCGGGAGAGCACGCAGAACATCGTCTGGTTTCTGAGGGCGCCACGGGTGCTGCTGGGCGCGTTGATTGGGGCGGCGCTGACGCTTTCCGGCGTCGGCATGCAGGCCTTCACCAAAAATCCGCTGGCAGAGCCGTATGTGCTGGGGATCTCCTCCGGCGCCTCCCTGGGCGCCGTGCTGGCGATGCTGCTGGGCGTGTCCGTTCCGGTGCTGGGAAAGCTCTCCGTATCCATGGGCGCCTTTATCGGCGCGCTGGTTTCCATTCTGCTGGTCTATCTCCTGGCCAAAAGCCGCGGCTCTGTGGCCCCCATCCGCCTGATTTTGGTGGGCGTCGCGGTTTCGGCCATGTTTCAGGCCTTCACCAACTACAT
>CALWOS010000143.1 GCA_944383185.1 uncultured Oscillospiraceae bacterium | reverse complement strand
GCCGCCTTGCCGCCATGGACTGCCCGCAGCGGCGGGTCTCCTTTGGCCTGGGCGAAACCTGTGAGGTCCGCGCCGGGGCTCCGGAGGTGCTCTCCCTGGAGGGGATACCCTGCACCATCCGCGCCGGAGAACGGGAGCTTTCCGTGGAGATTCCCGGCTTTGGGCTGCAGATGCTCACCGCCGCGGCGGAGGGAGCGGCCGTGGGTCTGGAGTTTGGCCTCACGGATCAGGAGATCGTGGACGGCATCCGCTCCTTTGTCACCGTGGGCTACCGGAGCCAGATTCTGCGCACCGGCGCGGTCACCATCATCAATGACTGCTACAATTCCAACCCCGATTCCGCCTCCCTGGCTCTGGCCTCCTTGTCCCGTGTGGATCACCATGGCCGGAAGGTCTGCATTTTGGGGGATATGCTGGAACTGGGGCCGGAGAGCCCGGACCTTCACTATGGGCTGGGCCAGCTGGCGGCTTCGTTGGGAATTGCCCGGGTTCTGGCCTGCGGGACGATGGCCCGTGACATCTGGCGGGGGGCGGAAGACTACGGCCGTCCCACCCGCAGCCGCTGGTATCCGGACAAGGCCGCGCTCCTGGCGGAGCTGCCCCAGCGCGTCCGCCCGGGGGACCTGATCCTGGTGAAAGCCAGCCGCGGCATGCACTTTGAGGAAGTGACGGAGGCGCTACAGAAACTGGATCTCTCCGCGCTGGAGGCACCGCGTCACTGCCGGTGAGCCGGTCTTTTATCTATTTTTGATATCATACCACTGTTTTTTATATGTTTTTTGTGCATTTGAAAAAATTACTTCCCAAGCGGCGAAAAAACTGGTATAGTAAAAGCGCAGCCTTACAAAGACTTTGCCAAGCACCTAGGGAAATCAGAACAAAAGAGGGATGTAAATGTACAAAATCGTCAGCAAACGTGTCTTGAACAAGGCCGGTACCACTACGGAGATGGTCATTGAGGCCCCCCTGGTGGCCCGGAAGTGCAAGGCCGGACAGTTCATCATCTTCCGCCTGGATGAAAAGGGCGAGCGCGTCCCCCTCACCATCGCGGACTATGACCGGGAAAAGGGCACCGTGACCATCATGTTCCAGCCCGCCGGACAGACCACGCAGATGCTCAACCTCATGGAGCCTGGGGATTATCTGGCCGACTTTGTGGGCCCCCTGGGGAAGCCCACCGTGATGGAAGGGCTCAAGCGCGTGGCCGTGGTGGGCGGCGGCGTGGGCTGCGCCATCGCGTATCCCGTGGCCAAGGGCATGCATGAGCACGGCATTGAGGTGGATATGATCGCCGGTTTCCGGAACAAGGACATCGTCATCCTGGAGGATGAGATGCGCGCCGGCTGCACCAACCTCTATATGTGCACCGACGACGGGTCCTACGGCTGGAAGGGCTTCACCACCGACAAGCCCAAGGAGCTCATCGAGTCCGGCCGGGAGTATGACGAAGTGGTGGCCATCGGCCCCACCATTATGATGAAATTCACCTGTCTTGCCACCAAGCCTTACGGCATCAAGACAGTGGTTTCCCTGAACCCCATCATGATCGACGGCACCGGCATGTGCGGCGGCTGCCGCGTCACGGTGAACGGCGAGACCAAGTTTGCCTGTGTGGATGGGCCGGAGTTTGACGGCCACCTGGTGGACTGGGATGAGCTGCTCCGCCGGAACAGCATTTACAAGGAAGAGGAAACGGAGGCAAAGAATCACATTTGCCGCATCACTGGAGGTGTACGCCATGGCTAATCTTTCTCCCAAGAAAAATCCCATGCCGGAACAGGAGCCCCTGGTCCGCAACAAGAATTTCCAGGAAGTGGCCACGGGCTACACCCAGGAGATGGCCATGGACGAGGCCCAGCGCTGCCTGAACTGCAAGAAAATGCCCTGCGTGTCCGGCTGCCCGGTCAACGTGCGCATCCCGGAGTTCATCGCCAAGGTGGCCGCCGGCGAGTTCGAGGCCGCTTATGAGATCATCACCTCCACCAACTCCCTGCCCGCCGTGTGCGGCCGTGTCTGTCCGCAGGAGAACCAGTGCGAGGGCCAGTGCGTCCGTGGCAAGAAGGGCGAGCCTGTGGGCGTGGGCCGCCTGGAGCGTTTTGTGGCCGACTGGCATGCCGCCCACAGCACCACGGAGCCCCAGCCCGTCCCCTCCAACGGCCACCGGGTGGCCATCATCGGTTCCGGCCCCGCAGGTCTCACCTGTGCCGGCGACCTGGTGAAGCAGGGCTATGACGTGACCATTTTCGAGGCCTTCCACAAGGCCGGCGGCGTGCTGGTGTACGGCATTCCGGAGTTCCGTCTGCCCAAGGCCATTGTCCAGGCGGAGGTGGACAACCTCCAGAAGATGGGCGTGAAGGTGGTTACCAACGCCGTCATTGGCCGGGCCATGAGCATTGACGAGCTCTTTGAGGACGGCTTTGAGGCCGTATTTATCGGTTCCGGCGCCGGCCTGCCCCAGTTCCTGCATATCCCCGGTGAGAATCTCCTGGGCGTCTACTCCACCAACGAGTACCTCACCCGCATCAACTTGATGAAGGCCTATCTGGACGACTATGACACCCCCATCAAAAAGGCCAAGCGCGTGGCCGTGGTGGGCGGCGGCAACGTGGCCATGGACGCGGCCCGCTGCGCCAAGCGCATGGGCGCCGACGAGGTCTATATCGTTTACCGCCGGAGCATGGACGAGCTCCCCGCCCGTAAGGAAGAGGTCCATCATGCCGTGGAGGAAGAGATTATCTTCAAGCTCCTCAACAACCCCGTCGCCGTCCTGGGCGACGAGAACGGCTGGGTCAAGGGCCTGGAGTGCGTGGAGATGGAGCTGGGCGAGCCCGATGACAGCGGCCGCCGCCGCCCCATCCCCAAGGAGGGGTCCAACTTCGTGCTGGATGTGGACGCCGTCATCATCGCCATCGGCACCAGCCCCAATCCCCTGATCAAGTCCACCACCGCGGGCCTGGAGACCAACCGGAAGGGCTGCATCGTGGCGGACGAGGCCACCATGGCCACCAGCCGGGAGGGCGTGTTTGCCGGCGGCGACGCGGTCACCGGCGCTGCCACCGTAATCCTGGCCATGGGCGCCGGCAAGACCGCCGCCCAGAGCATCGTGGAGTACATCCAGAACAAGAAGTAAACCGTCACATAACCCAGGGCGCGGCAGAAAGCCGCGCCCTGATTGTTCAGGAGGCAGGGGGATGGAGCTGTATGCCTATCAGCCGGAAGACTGTCCGGCGCTGCTGGCGCTGTTCCGGGACACGGTGTACACGGTCTGCGCCCGGGACTATAGTCCGGCGGAGCTGGCAGCGTGGGCCGGCGGCGCCTGGGATGCCGCGGCCTGGGACCAGAGTTTCCGGCGGCATGTCACCTGGGTGGCCCGGGAAGGGCCGGAGATCGTGGGTTTCGGGGATCTGGACGCCCAGACCGGCTATCTGGACCGGCTGTATGTGCATGCCCGTTTTCAGCGGCAGGGAATCGCCACAGCCCTGTGCGACGCCCTGGAGGCGGCTTCCGTGCCGCCCTTTGTGACCACCTGCGCTTCTCGGACGGCACAGGGCTTCTTCCTGAAGCGGGGATACCGGATTGTGGAGCGGCAGCGCGTTTTGCGGCGCGGCGTATACCTGGAGAATTTCCGTATGGAGAAGACCTTGGCAGGACCGGGTGAAATGGAGGGAACGTGA
>CALWOS010000142.1 GCA_944383185.1 uncultured Oscillospiraceae bacterium | reverse complement strand
GTGAGGGAGCGCGCATGGAGGAAAGGGAAGAGCGGAAGGTGACCTGCCCCGCCTGCGGCGGCAGCTATGACCGGGAGTACGGCGTCTGCCCCCAGTGCGGCGCGGTGTGCCCGGCCCCGGAGCCGGAAGATACGGGCGGGCTGTTCCCGCCCTTTGTGCCCCGGTGGCGAAAGACGCTGGTGTGCCTGGCTGCGGCGGCGGCCCTGGTGAGCGGCTGGATGCTCTGGCAAGGGGGCAATGCCCGCCCCGCCCCGGAGAGCGCGGCCACCGCCGCTGCTGCCTCCGGGGATCCCGCGCCCCGGACCGGGAGCCCCGCCCCGCCGGCGGACACGATTTCCCCAGACATCCCCGGGTAAAACTGCGCCGGGACCCGATTCGGGTCCCGGCATTTTCTTATGCGACACCGGCGGAAGCTCCGGGAGAGGTTTACAAGCCCCGGGGGATGTGGTAAAATATACCGCTAGAATTGTTTGGGGAGAGACGGATACAATGGCGGATATGCGGGAGAAAATGACCCAGCTGCGGGAAAAATATGAGGACATCGCCCGGCGCATGGAGACGCCGGAGGTCTATACGGATCCGGCCCTTTACGGGAAACTGGCCCGGGAACAGAAGGAACTTGCCCCGGTGGTGGAGACCTGGAAAGCCTATGAGGCCAGCCTTCGGGACGGTCAGGAGGCCCGGGAACTCATGAAGGACCCGGACCTCCGGGAGCTGGCCCAGGAGGAATATGACCGGGCCAGGGGGGAGGAGCTCCGCCTGGAGGCGGAGCTGAAGCTCCTGCTCCTGCCCCGGGACCCCAACGACGGGAAGAACGTGGTCATGGAGATCCGCAGCGGCACCGGCGGGGATGAGGCGGCGCTGTTCGCCGGAGACCTCTACCGGATGTACACCATGTACGCCGAGCGGAAGGGCTGGAAAACCGAACTGGTGAACGTCAATGAGACGGAGCTGGGCGGCATCAAGGAGGTCAGCTTCCTCGTCGAGGGGGAGGGGGCCTGGTCCCGGCTGAAGTTCGAGTCCGGCGGTCACCGGGTCCAGCGGGTCCCGGTCACCGAGTCCAGCGGCCGCATCCAGACCAGCGCAGCCACCGTGGCCGTGCTGCCGGAGGCGGAGGAGGTGGACTTTGCCATCAATCCCGCCGACCTGCAGATCGACACCTTCCGTTCCTCCGGCGCGGGGGGCCAGCACGTGAACAAGACAGAAAGCGCCATCCGCATCACCCACCTGCCCACGGGCGTGGTGGTGGAGTGCCAGGATGAGCGCAGCCAGCACAAGAATAAGGACAAGGCTATGAAAATCCTCCGCAGCAAGCTCCTGGAGGCGGAGCGGGAAAAGCAGAACGCCGCCATCGCTGCGGAACGGAAGAGCCAGGTGGGCTCCGGGGACCGGAGCGAGCGGGTGCGCACCTATAATTTCCCCCAGAACCGGGTGACGGACCACCGTCTCACCGGGGACGGCAAGAACTTCAACATCGCCGCCATCATCAACGGGGACCTGGACGAGCTCATCGACGCCCTGGTCACCCAGGACCAGGCGGAAAAGCTCCGGGCCGCGGAGGCCTGACCGGAGCGGAACAGAAAGGAGCACGCTATGGCAAAGCAGGAATACCGCCTCACCGGGGATCTCTCCCGGCTCCTGAAGGCGATAGACGACGGCATTTTGGGCGGCAGCGTATCGGCCAGCCTGGAGGAAGAGAGCAATTTCCGCCTGGGGGATACACGCTGTGCCGTGCGGGTCTATGAGCGCTACAGCACCATGGGCGGCAACCGCCTGAGCCTGAACGTGACGGCGCTGAGCGACGGGGATACCCTCCTGGTCTCCGCCATTACCGCCGGCGGCAGCCAGGCTATGTTCTTTAAAATCAACACCTGGGGCGAAGAGTCTTTCCTGGACAGATTCGACCAGATTATCCAGGACTTCCGGGACCGGGGCTGAAGGCGGCGGGCGCGATGGAGACCCTGCGAACGAAAGACCCCGCCGCTTGCGTTCCCCTCCTTCTGGCGGGGGAGCTGGTGGCCGTGCCCACGGAGACGGTGTATGGCCTGTGCGGTAACGGCCTGGACGCCGCCGTGGTGGAAAAAATATATGCCGTAAAAGGCCGCCCGGCGGTAAAGCCCCTGGCCCTGATGGTGCCGGGGACGGCGGCCATGGCGCGGCTGTGGACGGACGTGCCGGACGCCGCTTTGACCCTGGCGGCGCGTTTTTGGCCGGGGCCGCTGACGCTGGTGCATACCGCCGCCCCGGAAGTGCCGGAGATTGTTCGGGCCGGGGGCAAAACCGTGGGCCTGCGCTGCCCGGATCAGAGGGACGTCCTGGCTCTGCTGGGAAAGCTCCCCTTCCCCCTGGCCGGGCCCTCGGCCAACCCCTCCGGCGCGGAGAGCCCCAGGGACGCGGAGGCGGTCCTGGGCTATTTTTCCGGGAAGATCGCCGGCGTATTGGACGGAGGGCGCTGCGCCCTGGGCCGGGAGTCCACGCTTCTGGATCTGTCCCAGCGGCCTTTCCGGATTCTCCGCCAGGGCGCTTTGGGGGAGGAGGAGATCGCCGACGCCCTGGTCTCGGCCATGACTGTGGTGGGCATCACCGGCGGCAGCGGCAGCGGCAAGACCACCGCCCTTCAGGCTGTAAAGGACCGGGGCGGGCTTGCCATCGACTGCGACGCGGTGTACCACCGCCTCCTGGAGGAGGACGGGGATATGCGCGCGGAGCTCCGCGCCGCCTTCCCGGCGGCCTTCCCGGAGGAACGGTTCGTTCGGAAAGCCCTGGGGGAGATTGTTTTTCACGATGCCGCCGCCCTCCGGCGGCTCAACGCCATCACCCACCGCTATGTGGGCCGGGAGGTGCGCCGCGCCCTCCGGGCTTGGGCCATGGCGGGTGGGACCCTGGCGGGGATCGACGCCATTGCCCTGATTGAGAGCGGCATTTCCCGGCGTTGTACCGCTGTCCTGGGGATCACCGCCCCGGCGGAGGCCCGGGTGGCCCGGCTCATGGCCCGGGAAGGCATTTCAGAGGCCTATGCCCGCAGCCGCATCGCCGCCCAGCCGACGGACGCCTTTTACCGGGCGCACTGCACTGAGATCCTGGAGAATACAGGCAGCCGGGAGGCGTTCGCCCGGACCTGCGCCGTGGCCCTGGACCGCTGCTGTCCCAGTGGCGGGAAGCGGAAATGAAGTTAACATAATATTTCTGCGAGAATACAAGGAGGTATGCACAATGGCGGAAGAAGCCAAAACCCAGCGGGACGAGAGCCTGCTGTATCATCCCGAACACGGTTGTGCCGCCCTGCCGGAGGCAGAACGCCGCGCCATGGAGGGTTATTGCGAAGACTATAAGCGCTACCTGGACGCCGCCCGCACGGAGCGGGAGGCGGTCAGCGAGGCCATCCGCCTGGCGGAAGCCAAGGGCTTTGTCCCCCTGACGGCGGATACGGCCTTTGCCCCTGGGAGCAAGGTTTACTGGAGCAACCGGGGCAAGGCCCTTCTCCTTGCGGTGGTGGGCGCGGAGCCTCTCTCCGCCGGGGCGGTGGTCGCCGCGGCCCATGTGGACAGCCCCCGGCTGGATTTGAAACAACTGCCGGTCTATGAGGACAGCGAACTGTGCTATTTCAAGACCCACTACTACGGCGGCATCAAAAAATACCAGTGGCTCACCATTCCCCTGGCCCTCCACGGCGTGGTGGTCCGCAGGGACGGCGCCGTGGTGGAGGTTTGCATCGGGGAGGACCCGGCGGATCCCCAGTTCGTCATCACGGACCTCCTGCCCCACCTGGGGGCGGACCAGATGAAAAAGACCCTGTCCGAGGCCATCCCCGGGGAGGGGCTCAACCTTCTTATCGGGAGCGTCCCCGACGCCGCCGAGGGTACGGACCGGGTGAAGTACGCCGTGCTGAAGCTGCTCCATGAAAAATATGGCGTCACGGAAGAGGATTTTCTCTCCGCGGAGCTGTGCGCCGTGCCTGCCCTGCCCACCCGGGACCAGGGCCTGGACCGGAGCCTCATCGGCGGCTACGGTCACGACGACCGGGTCTGTGCCTACGCCGAGCTCCGGGCCATCCTGGAACTGGAAAAACCCAGGCGCACGGCGGTGTGTATCCTGGCGGACAAGGAGGAGACCGGATCCGACGGCGTCACCGGTATGCAAAGCCAGGCTTTCGAGCATTTTATGGACCGGCTGTGCCGGAGCCAGGGCGTGGAGCTGGACGAATGCTTCGCTGCCAGCTTCTGCCTCTCCGCGGACGTGTGCAACGCCTTTGATCCCAATTTCCCGGAGGTGAGCGAAAAGCGCAACAACGCCCGCCTGAACTACGGCGTGGGCATCTGCAAGTACACCGGTGCCCGGGGCAAGTCCGGCACCAACGACGCCTCCGCCGAAACTGTGGGCTATCTCCGGAAGGTTTTTGCGGAAAACGGCGTGGCCTGGCAGATGGCGGAGCTGGGCAAGGTGGACCAGGGCGGCGGCGGCACCGTGGCCAAGTATATGGCCAACCGGAACATCGAGACCATCGACGCCGGCGTCCCCGTGTTGAGCATGCACGCGCCCTACGAGACCGTGGCCAAGTTTGACTGCTATATGACCTATAAAGCTGTAAAGGCCCTCTATCTGGATTAGAATTCTGTATAATCCCCGCCTCCCCGGCAGATGCTAGGATCAGCATGCCAGCAAGGGAGGCGGGATTTTTTTATGAACGATGCGGGCAACGAAACGGCCCTGGATACCCTGGAGGCTCTGGGCGAGAGCGGGCCCCTGCCCCGGGACAGGGAGATCCAGTGCCTTACCATCATCGGCCAGGTGGAGGGCCACCAGCTCCTGCCGGAGAACGTAAAAACCACCAAATACGAGCATGTGATGCCCCTGGTGGCCGCGGTGGAGGAGTCTGCCGACATCCGGGCGCTGCTGGTGCTGGTGAACACTGTGGGGGGCGACATTGAGGCGGGCATGGGCATTGCCGAGCTCATTGCCGGCATGAGCAAACCCACGGCCTCCCTGGTCCTGGGAGGCAGCCACTCCATCGGCGTGCCCCTGGCCGTGGCGGCGGACCGGAGCTTTATCGCCCCCAGCGCCGCCATGACCATCCATCCGGTGCGCCTCACCGGCGTGGTCATCGGCGCGCCCCAGACCTGGGACTATTTTGCCAAGGTCCAGGAGCGCATCCTCCGCTTCGTCACCGCCCACTCCCGGATCAGCCGGGCGCAGTTTGAGGACTATATGCTCCGGAGCGGGGAACTTATGGGGGACGTGGGCAGCGTCATCTATGGGGAAGAGGCCGTCCGCTGCGGCCTGATCCACCAGGTGGGCGGTCTCCGGGACGCCCTGGATTATCTCCACAGCCGCCTGGATAAGCCGTGACTTTTTGTGTGCCCCTTGGCCGCAAAAGTTCCTGCCCCGCCCGACCCATGCGCCTTGCAGGGCAAGGCGTTGCGCGGCATGACGGCTGCACGCGAGGCGGGCTGCCGCCTCCTTGTGCACCCTGCATCTATGGACAATTTGGGCTTTTTGACAAGCTGAGGACGGGGACGCGCCATTGGTGCGCCCGCGTCCTTGATTTTTCCATGGGGATATGATATGATAAATTGTCAGGTAACATAATATTGCTTTTTGGATCTTTACAGCCGCCCCAACAGAAAAAGAGGAGGGGAAGCCATGTCCGCTCTGTGGGCCGCGTTTCTGGGCTTTGTCCAGGGTGTGGCGGAGTTTTTGCCCATTTCCAGCTCCGGGCATTTGTCCGTGCTGCAAAATCTCCTTGGCCTGGACGCCGGGGAGGGGCATCTGCTGTTTGACGTACTGCTCCATCTGGCCACCTTCTTTGCGGTCTGTCTGGCCTACCGGCGGGACCTGGGGAAGATGCTGGGGGACAGCCTGGACTATTTCCGGGGTACAGGGGCCTACGCGGGCCGGAAAAAGGGGGGACGCCTCCCCGCCGCCACCCGGCTGGTGCTGCTGCTCGCTGTGGGCACGCTGCCTCTTTTTCTTGTCCTGCCCTTTCACAGCCAGATTGAAACGCTGTACTACAACAGCTTCTTTATCGGCATCATGTTCCTGCTCACCGGCGGAATGCTCTACGCGGCGGACCATATGCCCCAGGGCACCAAAAAAGCGCGGACCACGCGCGTTACGGACGCCCTCATCGTGGGTTTCTGCCAGGCGGTGGCCACCATTCCCGGCCTCTCCCGGAGCGGCGCCACTGTCAGCGCCGGCATGGCCGTGGGTATGGAGCGGAGCTTTGCGGTGAAGTTTTCCTTCCTGCTGAGCCTGCCTGCGGTGCTGGGGGCCAACATCCTCAGCCTTGTGGACGCTGTCCAGACCGGGGGAATCGAGCTTGCCATGGTGCCCAAGTACCTCCTGGGCATGGTGGTGGCCTTTGTCACCGGCTATGCCGCCATCGCGCTGCTGCGGCTCATTGCCCGGAAGGGCTATTTCGGCAAGTTCTGCTATTACTGCTGGGGCGTGGGCGTGGTGACGATCCTGCTGTCCATTATCTTCTGATCTGGAGTTGAAACATATGGCACAATCCAAATCCGCGTCCCAGGGGACCAAACGCTCCGGCAGCCAGAGCAAATCCGCTTCCGGCAGCCGGAAGTCCCCGGGGCGCAAATCCACGCCGGCCAAGGCCGCGCCGCGGCCCATCCGCCGGGAGGTGGGGGGGGCGGTCTGCCTGCTGGTGGGGCTGCTCTCGTGCATCGGCTATTTTACCGTGGACGCGTGGTTCATCCGCTTCTTCTGCGGCTTTATCAAGGGCCTGGTGGGTTGGGGTTTTTACATTTTCCCCCCGGCCCTCATCCTGGCGGGGATCACGCTGCTGTTCCACCGGGGCCGCCCCGTGGCCCTGCGGGTGACCTTTGCGCTGCTGCTGCCGCTGCTGTTGGGCGCGTTTGCCCATTTGATCTTTGCCGACGCGGTCTATCAGGAACTGGGAGACGGGCTGGTGCGCGGCCTCTATGAGACCGGCATGGAGCTCCAGAGCGGCGGTTTCCTGGCCGGGCTGCTGGCGGTGCTGCTGCGCTCCGCGGTGAGCATTTATGGGGCGCTGCCCCTCCTGGCGCTGCTGTTTGCGCTCTTTGCCCTTCTGGCGGTGAACCTCACCCCGCGGAAGATATGGGATCACTTTCACAACCGTCCGCCCCGCCCGGCTTATGAGCCCCTGGACCCGGAACCCGAGCCGGAACCGGAACACCG
>CALWOS010000141.1 GCA_944383185.1 uncultured Oscillospiraceae bacterium | reverse complement strand
CAATTACCTCCGGCGGGAGTGGGAAAAGTATATCATGTTCTCCCGCCGGGCGCAAGCCGGAGGGGAAAACGCAGCCGCCCTTGCGCGCATGGCACAGGGGCGGCGGATACATTACAGCTTCTTCTCCAGGCAGACCAGGCGGACGCCGGGGATGTCGTTAAAGACGCAGGAGACAACGCCTGCCTCCCGGTAGCCCAGCTTTTGATAGAGCCGCCGGGCGGGGCGGTTTTTCTCGTTGGTGTCCATGCGCAGGCAGGTGCAGCCCATGGAGCGGGCAAGATCCTCATAAAAAGCCACAAAGCGGCTGCCGCACCCCTTCCCAGCGGCGGCGGGATCCACCACCAGGGTGTGGAGCACCAGGACTTCCCGCGCCGCAGCGGCGTAGGCCCAGGGGGCCTGGGCGTATTCGGGAACCTGTTCCTGGTCGATCTTGGCGGCGGCCAGGATCTTGCCGGTTGTTTCCTCCGTTTCCACATAGAGCGTGCCCTTTTGGAGGGCGGCCTCCGCCGTCTGATAGGTGGGGTAGACGCCCCGCTGCCAGCCGGTGACGCCCCTGCCCTGTTCCTCCAGGTCGTGAAGGGCCTCGTAGATGGCCGCCACGGCGGGGAGGTCCTCCCGCCGGGCGGGGCGGATGACGGCGCTCACAGGCAGGCGAGGATCCGCGCGCCCATCTCCCGGGTACCCAGGGCGGGGCCGCCGGCGGCGATGTCCGCGGTGCGGGCGCCGGATTCCAGAACCTGGGTGACGGCGTCCTCGATGGACCGGGCCTCTTCCTCCAGGCCCAGGGAATAGCGCAGGAGCATGGCCACGGAGAGGATGGTGGCAATGGGGTTGGCGAGGTCCCTGCCGGCGATGTCCGGAGCGGAGCCGTGGATGGGTTCATACATGCCCAGGCTGCCCGCGGAAAGGCTGGCGGAGGGGAGCATGCCGATGGAGCCGGTGACCATGCTGGCCTCGTCGCTGAGGATGTCCCCGAAGATGTTGTTGGTGACGATGACGTCAAAGTGGCCGGGGTCCCGCACCAGCTGCATGGCGGCGTTGTCCACATACATGTACTCCAGCTTTACGTCCGGGTATTCCGGGTGGAGCGCCTCCAGCACCTCCCGCCAGAGGCGGCTGGTCTCCAGGACGTTGGCCTTGTCCACGCAGCAGAGCCGCTTGTGGCGCTTTTGCGCGGCGGCAAAGGCCACCCGGGCGATGCGCTGGATCTCAAAGACGCTGTAAGCCTCCTCGTCGAAGGCCTCGGGGCCGTACTTCCCCTCCCGGCGGCCCCGGGCGCCGAAGTAAATGCCGCCGGTGAGTTCCCGGACGATGAGGATGTCCAGGCCGTCCGGCACCAGTTCCGGTTTCAGGGGGCAGGCGTCTTTGAGGGGGCCGTGGAGGATGGCGGGCCGGAGGTTGGCAAAGAGGCCCAAGCGCTCGCGTAGGCGCAGCAGCGCTTTTTCCGGGCGCTGGTCCCCGGGGACGGCGTCCCACTTGGGTCCGCCCACGGCGCCCAGGAGGACGGCGTCGCTCTTGAGACAGGTGTCGATGGTCTCCTGGGGCAGACACTCGCCCCTGGCGTCAATGGCGCAGCCGCCGGCCAGGAGCTTTTCCGTGTGGAAGGCGTGGCCGAAGCGGCGGCCCACCGCCTCCAGCACCAGAAGGGCCTGGCCCACGATCTCCGGGCCGATGCCGTCGCCGGGGATGACGGCGATGCGATATTCACCCATGGCTTATTTCCCCTCCAGCTTGGCCCGGGTCTGGGCGACCAGGCCGTCCGCGGCCATGATCTCCTGGATGAAGGGGGGGAAGCCCTGGGCCTGGTAGGTTTTGCCGGTGGTCTCATCGGTGATGACGCCGGAGTCGAAGTCCACGGAGACGGTGTCCCCGGCCTGGATCTCCGCGGCAGCCTCCGGGCACTCCAGGATGGGGAGGCCGATGTTGATGGAGTTCCGGTAGAAGATCCGGGCAAAGGAGGCGGCGATGACGCAGCTCACCCCGGCGCACTTGATGGAGAGGGGCGCGTGCTCCCGGCTGGAGCCGCAGCCGAAATTCTTGTTGGCGACAATGATGTCGCCCTTTTGCACCTTTTTGGCAAATTCCGGGTCGATGTCGATCATGCAGTACTGGGCCAGGACCTCGCCCCGGGGGTCGTTGAGATAGCGGGCGGGGATGATGACGTCTGTGTCCACGTTGTCGCCATATTTGAAAACCTTGCCTTTGGCGTTCATAGCAATTCCTCCTTGCTTTTACAGGGTTCTGGGGTCGGTGATGCAGCCGGTGACGGCGCTGGCCGCGGCGGTGGCGGGGCTGGCCAGGTAGATCTCGCTGGTGACGTCGCCCATGCGGCCGACGAAGTTCCGGTTGGTGGTGGAGATGGTCTTTTCCCCGGCGGCCATGATGCCTATGTGCCCGCCCAGGCAGGGGCCGCAGGTGGGGGTGGAGAAGGCCGCGCCTGCGGAGACGAAGATCTCCGCATAGCCCAGGCGGACGCAGTCCAGATAGATCTGCTGGGTGGCGGGGAAGATGATGCAGCGGACGTCCGGGTGGATCTTCCGGCCCTTGAGGATGGCCGCGGCGGCGGCCATGTCCCCCAGACGGCCATTGGTGCAGCTGCCGATGATGACCTGGTCGATCTTCAGATCCTTGGGGATCTCGTCAAAGGTGCGGGTGTTCTCCGGCAGGTGGGGGAAGGCCACCACCGGGGAGAGGGTGGACAGGTCGATGGTGTATTCCGCAACATATTCCGCGTCCGGGTCGGCGGCGTAGACCTGGAAGGGGCGGGTGCTGTGCTCCTTTGCATAGGCCTGGGCGGCCTCATCCGCGGGGAAGATGCCGTTTTTGGCCCCGGCCTCAATGGCCATGTTGCAGATGGTGAAGCGGTCGTCCATGGTGAGGGAGGCCACGCCGTCCCCCACGAACTCCATGGATTTGTAGAGGGCGCCGTCCACGCCGATCATGCCGATGATGTGGAGGATGACGTCCTTGCCGCTCACCAGGGGGGGCAGCTTGCCCGTGAGGGTGAAGCGCAGGGCCTCGGGCACCTTGAACCAGCACTGGCCCGTGGCCATGCCCACGGCCATGTCCGTGGAGCCGATGCCCGTGGAGAACGCGCCCAGGGCGCCGTAGGTACAGGTGTGGCTGTCCGCGCCGATGACGCAGTCCCCGGGGACCACGATGCCCTTTTCCGGGAGCAGGGCGTGCTCGATGCCCATGGCGCCCACGTCGTAGAAGTGCTTCACGCCCATTTCCCGGGCAAAGGTGCGGCAGGTCTTGCACTGCTCAGCGGCCTTGATGTCCTTGTTGGGGGTGAAGTGGTCCAGGACGATGGCCACCTTTTCCCTGTCAAAGACGGCCTTGGCCCCGGTTTTGCGGAACTCGGGGATGGCCACGGCAGAGGTGATGTCGTTGCCCAGGACGCAGTCCAGGTTCGCCTGGATGAGCTGCCCGGGGACGACGCTGTCCAGCCCGGCGTGGGCGGCCAGAATTTTTTGCGTCATTGTCATTGCCATGATGGGGGTTCCCTCCTAAATGTGTGAGATCAGTTGAGGCTGTTGTTGATGGCGGACACCACGGCCCGCAGGGAAGACTTGGTGATGTTGCTGGAGGTGCCGGCGCCGAAGGCGCTGCCGCCGCCGGGAAGGTTCAGCTGGATGTAGGAAATGGCCCGGGCCCGGGTGCCCACGGTGAGGGAGTGCTCCCGGTAGTCCGCCACGTCCACCGGCATGCCCACCAGGGGCTCCAGGGCGTGGCAGAAGGCGGCCACGACGCCGTTGCCCTCGCCGGTGATGTGCTTTTCCTCCCCGTTCCAGGTGACGGTGGCCGTCACGCTGGCCTTGTCGGGGCCCTCCACCCGCTCGTCATACCAGGTGAGGCACAGGGGGGAGCGCTTGTCCACATAGTGGTCCATGAAGATGTCGTGGATGGTCTTGCTGGTGAGCTCGGCGTGGCGGGCGTCGGAGATCTCCGTGCACAGGCGGCTGAGGTGCTGCTGGAAGGGCTTGGGGAGATAGAGCCCGTAGTTCCGCTCCAGGACAAAGGCCACGCCGCCCTTGCCGGACTGGGAGTTGATGCGCACGATGGGGTCGTAGTTCCGGCCCACGTCCATGGGGTCGATGGGCAGATAGGGCACGGCCCACAGGCCGTCCGTCCGGCGGGTCATGGCGTCCATGCCCTTGCGGATGGCGTCCTGATGGCTGCCGGAGAAGGCGGTGTACACCAGGTCCCCGGCGTAGGGGTGGCGGGGATGGACGGAAAGGCCGGTGCAGCGCTCGTAGATGGCGATGGCGTCGTTGATCTGGCTGAAGTCCAGCTCCGGGTCCACGCCCTGGCTGAACATGTTCATGGCCATGTTCATGATGTCGCAGTTGCCGGTGCGCTCGCCGTTGCCGAAGAGGGTGCCCTCGATCCGGTCCGCCCCCGCCAGGAGGGCCAGCTCCGAGGTGGCCACGGCGGTGCCCCGGTCATTGTGGGCGTGGATGCTTACTTCCACGGCGTCCCGGTATTTCAGGCGGCGGCAGCAGTACTCGATGAGGTCGGCGAAGATGTTGGGCGTGCTCATCTCCACGGTGGAGGGGAGGTTGATGACGGCCTTGTGCTCCGGCGTGGGCCGCCACACGTCCAGCACGGCGTTACAGATTTCCACGGAAAAGTCCGGCTCCGTGCCGGTGAAGCTCTCCGGGGAGTACTCAAACTGCCAGTTGGTGCCGGGGTTGGCCGCGGCCAGCTCCTGGATGCGCCTGGCGCCGTACACCGCAAGGTCGATGGTCTGCTGCATGTCGAAGTGGAAGACCACCTCCCGCTGGAGGGTGGAGGTGGAGTTATAGAGGTGCACCACCGCGTTCTTGGCGCCCCTGAGGGCCTCGAAGGTCTTTTCCATGATCTCGTCCCGGGCCTGGGTGAGGACCTGGATTTGGACGTCGTCGGGGATCAGATCCCGCTCGATGAGGACCCGGCAGATCTCAAAGTCCGTGGGGCTGGCGGCGGGAAAGCCGATCTCGATGGTCTTGAAGCCGATGTCGCAGAGATAGCGGAAGAACTCCAGCTTCTGGTCCAGATCCATGGGGATCTCCAGGGCCTGGTTGCCGTCCCGGAGGTCCACGCTGCACCACTTGGGGGCGGCGGTGATGGTCTTGTCCGGCCAGGTGCGGTTTTCAATGGGGACTTTGGGGTAGGGGACATACT
>CALWOS010000140.1 GCA_944383185.1 uncultured Oscillospiraceae bacterium | reverse complement strand
CGCTCCCGGCGGTCCTTCTTCTCCCGGACAAACTCCACGTTGGCCCAACCCCCGTCAAAGTCCAATATCACGCACCAGTCGCAGACAGAGGCGCCCTCGTCCTCATAAAAGCTCAGCCGGACGCGCTGGCCCGCCGCCTGGCGGAGCAGCCGGGTCACCGTCCCCGGCGCTGGGGACGGCTCCGGGGCGGTGGATGCAGCGTCCTCCCGGAGCAGATAGTCGCAGCTCACCCCGAAGAGGGCGGCCATACGGACGATTTTGTCCGTTTCCGGATAGGCCGTGTCCGACTCCCAGCGGCTCACCGCCTGGCGGCTGACCCCCAGGCGCTCCGCCAGCTGCTCCTGGGTCATGTTGTTCCTGCGGCGTTCCTCCGCCAGCTTGCTGCCCAAACTCATGGGCCTTCACCTCGCAAATTCTTAAGTACCGCCAGCATACCAGAGCGCCCCGCACGGGGGAAGGCCCTTTCGGTTTCCAAATGGAAAGCGCCGGTTGCGCCGCCGGGGGAAAGGGCCGTGTTTCCGGGCCTTCCAAAAATCTTAAGGATTTCCCCACTGGTTTCTTAAGCCGCGGCGTTTTATCATAGCGGCAGGGCTTCCCCCCGGAAAAAGGCCCTGCCTGCCTCAGCTTTTCCCCAGATACACCATCAGCGCCGCCACGTCCGCCGGGGAGACGCCGGAGATGCGCCCGGCCTGGCCGAAACTGGCGGGGCGGATGGCGGCGAGTTTTTGCCGGGCCTCCGTGCGCAGGCCCGGCACCTGGCTGTAGTCCAGATCCGGGGGCAGGAGCCGTTCCTCCAGGCGGCGGAACTCCGCCACCTGGCGCTGCTGCCGCTGGATGTATCCGGCGTACTTCAGACGGATCTCCACCTGCTCCGCCACCGCCGCGTCCAGGGCCGGACGGCCTGGGTCCAGGGGGGCGAGGGCGGTATAGCTCAACTCCGGCCGGCGCAGCAGGTCCGCCAGGGACAGCCCGCTCTTGGGCGGAGCGCTGCTCTTTTCCATAAGAAAAGCGGCCAGCTCCGGCGTGGGGGCCAGATGCGTCCCTTCCAGCCGGGTAAGCTCCGCCGCCACGGCGGCATACTTGGCCTGAACCCGGGCGAGACGTGCATCCGGCACCAGCCCCAGGGCGTGGCCCACGGGGCACAGGCGCTCGTCGGCGTTGTCCTGGCGCAGAAGCAGGCGGTACTCGCTCCGGGAGGTCATCATCCGGTAGGGCTCGTTGGTGCCCTTGGTCACCAGGTCGTCAATGAGGGCGCCGATGTAGGCTTGGTCCCGGCCCAGGACCAGGGGGGGCTTCCCCTGGAGCTTCAGCGCCGCGTTCACCCCGGCCATGAAGCCCTGGACCGCCGCCTCCTCATAGCCCGAGGAGCCGTTGAACTGCCCGGCTCCATAGAGGCCCGGCACCTTCTTGCACTCCAGGGTGGGCAGGAGCTCCGTGGGGTCCACGCAGTCATACTCAATGGCATAGGCCGGGCGGGTCATCTCCGCGTGCTCCAGGCCCGGGACGGTGTGGAGCATTTCCAGCTGCACATCCTCGGGCAGGGAGGAGGAAAAGCCCTGGATGTAGAGCTCCTCTGTGGTCAGGCCCATGGGCTCGATGAAAAGCTGGTGCCGGGGTTTGTCCGCAAAGCGTACCACCTTGTCCTCAATGGAGGGACAGTACCGGGGCCCAACGCCCTGGATGTCCCCGGAGAACAGGGGGCTGCGGGAGAGGTTCCGGCGGATGACGGCGTGGGTCTCCGCCGTGGTGTAGGTGAGGTAGCACACCGCCCGGTTGGGCACCGGTGCGGGGGTCTCAAAAGAAAAGGGCTGGCAGTTTTCCTCCCCGGGCTGGAGTTCCATTTTGGAGAAATCCACGCTCCGGGCGTTCACCCGGGGGGGCGTGCCGGTCTTGAAGCGCCGGAGGGAGAGGCCCAGCTCCCGGAGGCAGTCCGCCAGAGGCAGGGCGGGGGCAAGGCCGTCCGGCCCCGAGGGGCGGGAGAGCTCCCCCACAATGGTGCGCCCGCCCAGGAAGGTGCCCGTGGCGATGACCGCGGCGCGGCAGGCGTAGCGCGCCCCCGTGGCGGTGACCACAGCGGAGACCGCCCCTTGGGCCGTCTCCACGGCCACCACCTCCGCTTGCTTCAGGCTCAGGCCCTCCTGGCGCTCCAGGATGCCCTTCATTACCTCCTGGTAGCGCCGCCGGTCCGCCTGGGCCCGGAGGGAATGGACCGCCGGGCCCTTGCCCCGGCCCAGCATCCGGTACTGGATGCACGCCGCGTCCGCGGCCCGGGCCATCTCGCCCCCCAGGGCGTCCAGTTCCCGGACCAGGTGGCCCTTCCCCGTGCCGCCGATGGCCGGGTTGCAGGGCATGTTCCCCACGGTATCCAGGTTGATGGCAAAGCACACCACCGAAAGCCCCATCCGCGCCGCGGCCAGGGCCGCCTCAATCCCCGCGTGGCCCGCGCCGATCACGGCCAGGTCGTACGCGCCAGCTTGAAATATCATAAAGATGTCTCCCAAAACCATAAATATACTCTGCCCATTTTACGCCAAGGCGGGCGCTTTTGCAATCCGTGTTACTTTTTGTTTTATATTTTATGGGATTCCTTTGCAACTTTTTGGGAAAATTTCTGTGTTCTCCGGAACTTCCCGGAGGGAAGAAACGTCTTATTTTCTGTAGAGCGTTTTTTGCCCGCCGGCGCCGGAGAAATTTCCCCGCGGCGGGAGTTGACAGAAGCGGCGGGATATGCTACATTATCTGTACTAGAATAAATAATACAGAAAACACGATTTTGTGGAACTTAAGGAGGACGAATATGAAACGGACGATCCGGAAAAGAGGGCTTGCCCTGCTGTTGGCCGCCGGCTGCGCCCTGGGGCTGCTCTCCGGCTGCGGCGGCGGAGGCGAGGAAACGCCCCAGAGCCAGGGGAACGCCAGCGGCATGGTCTATGTGCCCACTTACGCGGACCTGAAGCTGCCCGCCCAGGACTATTCCATCATCGGCACTTCCGGCAGCACGCTGTACCTTCAGGTCTGGGACTACGGCGGCGCTGCCAGCGGCTCTGACCTTCCGGCCGGGGATGCGGTTGCGCTCCCGGCCATGCGCCCGGCCATGCGCCCGGCGCTCCGCGCTCCGGCCAGCGGCTCGGACGTGGAGGCGCCTGCGGAAGAGGTTCCGGAGACCGAGGCGCCCGCCACGGAGGACACCCCGGCCACGGAAGCGCCTGTGGATGAGGCTCCGGCGACCGATGCCCCGGTGGAGGAGGTTCCCGAGTACACGGAGCCCAGGATGCTGCTCTACGCCGTGGATCTGATCACGGGTGAGAGCACGGCCCTTACGGGCTATGTCCCCGCGGAGACGCCGGAGGCCTTTGCGCAGTACCAGAACATAGAGGGCAGCATGAGCCTGAGCAGCTGCACCGTGGACGGCCAGGGTCGGCTCTGGGTTGTGGAGCGGGGCTGGTTCGGCTACTACGACACGGACGCGGAACCCTATACCGACGAGTACTACAACAGCTACCAGGAGCTGGGAGATGTGACCGTGCTCCGGCAGCTGGACGAGACCGGCGCGGAGGTGCAGAACATTGACCTGAGCGGCCTCAAGGGCGATCAGGAGTATTTCTACATCAACTCCCTGGTGGTCAACCAGGCCGGCGAGCCCGTCCTGGCCGCAGATCAGGATACGGGCGCGGTTTTGCTGATCCTCAACAGCGACGGCAGCGTGAAGAGCCGTGCCGACCTCTCCGGCGGCTGGGTGGATTCGCTGATTGCCCAGGATGACGGCTCCATTCTGGTGAAGGGCTACTTTGACGGGAATTCCTCCGTGCGCGTCCTGGACGCCAACGGCCAGCTGGGCGCGGAGCAGGAGATGCCCGACACCTTCATGAACGCCAATTACTTCTATCCCGGCATTGGCGACTACCAGCTCTTTTACACCGACGGCGCGGACAATTTCTACGGCCACAAGGCCGGGGCCGCCACGGATGAACTCCTGTTCAACTGGATCAACTCCGACATCGACAGCAACAACCTCCAGACCGTGGTGCCCATGGAGGACGGCACCTTCCTGCTCCTGAGCACCCAGTGGCAGGAGAGCGGGCGGAAGACCGAGCTTATCACCCTCACCCCCACCCCCGCCAGCGAGGTGCCCCAGCGGACCCAGCTCACCCTGGCCTGCATGTACCTGGACTACAATATCCGGGCCGCCGTGCTGGATTTCAACAAGAAAAACACAGAATATAGGATTGTAATTCAGGACTATTCCCAGTATAATACGGAGGAGGACTATACCGCCGGCCTCACCAAGCTCACCACGGAGATCCTGGGCGGCCAGGTGCCGGACCTCCTGTGCACCGACAGCCTGCCCATTGACCGTTACGCGGCCAAGGGCCTGCTGGAGGACCTTTACCCCTACCTGGACGCTGACACGGACCTGGGCGGACGGGAGGCCATCGTGCCCACGGCGCTGAATTGCCTGGAGGTAAACGGCATCCTGCCCCAGATCGCCAGCAGCATGTACATTTCCACCCTGGCCGGCAGCACGGAGGCCCTGGGCGGGCGGGAGAGCTGGACGGCCCAGGAGATGCTGGAGTTCAGCAAGACCCTCCCCAATGGCGGCCAGACCCTCTTCGGGCCCAACTACAGCCGGGAGAACATCATGCAGCTGTTCGTGGCCTATGACTTTGACAGCTATGTGGACTGGGCCACCGGCGAGTGCAGCTTCAACACCCCGGAATTTGCCGCTCTGCTGGAGTTTGCCGCCGGCTTCCCCACCCAGGATGAGATCAACGCCCGGGACGAGGACCCCAATTACGAGTATGAAAGCGACATGGCCCGGGTCAAGCGGGGCGAGCAGCTCCTGGTGAGCGTGAGCATGAGCGACTTTATCTACGCCCTGGCGGACAGCACCTACGCCTTCGGCGAGGAGGACGTGACCTACATCGGCTTCCCCAGCAGCGACGGCGCGGGCCACACCGCCAACTTCTCCGGCGGCATCGCCATGTCCAGCACCTGCGTGGACAAGGACGGCGGCTGGAAATTCCTGCGTACCTTCCTCACCGAGGACTTCCAGCGGGAGAACACCTGGTCCATCCCCACCAACCAGGCCATCTTTGACGAGAAGCTCCAGGAGGCCGCCACCCCCGAGTACTACACCGACCCCGTCACCGGGGAGCAGGTGGAGCAGAGCAAGGGCGGCATCGGCTGGGGCGACGGGGAGACCATGGAGATCTACGCCCTCACCGAGGGCCAGGTCCAGCTCATCCGGGGCATCATCGAAAGTACCACCCATGTCATGAACTACGACGAGAGCATCCTCAACATCATCAATGAGGAAGCCGCGCCCTTCTTCGCCGGGCAGAAGTCCGCCCAGGAGGCCGCGGAGCTCATCCAGAGCCGC
Organism: uncultured Oscillospiraceae bacterium; assembly: GCA_944383185.1. Classification (GTDB taxonomy): domain Bacteria; phylum Bacillota; class Clostridia; order Oscillospirales; family Oscillospiraceae; genus CALWOS01. The sequence continues at coordinate 11,112 of CALWOS010000140.1, read as the reverse complement.
ATGACCATCTACGTGAACGAACAACGATAAGCCCCCAAAAGAAGGCGCCGCCTTCTTTTGGGAAAGGGAAGCGCGCCGCTTCCCGCAGGAGCCGCCCCCGCGGGGCGGGGGCGGCTCCTGCGGACGCTCCGCGGGAAGGTTTTTTCCGAGGCCGCAGCGGAAAGAAAATGTGCCAGCGGCACATTTTCAGCGCAGGCCGCAGCGGCTGTGCCGCGAGGAGGGAACTCTTTCCGGGACTGGAACCCCGCGCCTCCGGGCGCAAACGCTGCGGGGCGGAAATCCAGGACGGACAGCGCCGGGAAGCCGCTTTCGTGCGGCTTCCCGGGCATAATGCATTCGGCTTTTGCGGGCCGGTAGAGGATACATAAGAATGGGCAAACGTTTTCAAAAACTCAACGGGCGGCTGCGGGAACATATCATGTCCTTCGGCTTTCTGGGGCCGAGCCTCCTGGGTGTGGGCCTTTTTTTCATTGTGCCCTTCGGCATCGTGGTGTACTACTCCCTGATCCAGAGCAACCTCAACCCGGAATTCGCGGGCTTGCAGAATTTCATCAATCTCTTTGAAAATTCCTCCTTCCGCACGGCGGCGAAGAACACGCTGATGTTTTCCGCAATGGCCGTGCCCCTGGCGGTGGTGCTCTCCCTGCTCCTGGCATTGATGCTGGAGTGCCGCATCCCCGCCAAGAGCCAGTTCCGCACCTTTTTCCTCAGCCCCATGATGGTCCCGGTGGCCAGCGTGGTGCTGATCTGGCAGGTGGTTTTCCACTATAACGGCACGCTGAACGTCTTTCTCTCCGTCTTTGGAGTGGACAAGATCGACTGGCTGAAAAGCGACTACTGCCTGATTGTGATATTGGTGCTCTTCCTTTGGAAAAACCTTGGCTATAACATGATTCTCTTTATGGCCAATCTCAATAACATCCCCAAGGAGCTTCTGGAAGTGGCGGACGTGGAGGGGGCCAGCGCGGCCTACAAGTTCTTCGCCATCAAGCTCCGCTACCTGTCCCCCACGGTGCTGTTTGTGACGATCTTGTCCCTTATCAACTCCTTTAAGGTGTTCCGGGAGGTCTACCTCCTCACGGGGGACTACCCCTTTGAGGGGCTCTATATGCTCCAGCACTTCATGAACAACACCTTCAAGTCCCTGGACTATCAGAAGCTCTCCGCCGCGGCGGTGATCATGGCCATCGCCATGGTGATCCTCATCGCCATCCTCTTCCTGGCGGAGGACCGCTTTGGCCGGGATGTGGAGGGCTGAAGGCTATGGCAAAGAAAAAAAGACGTATGCTGGGCCGGGCGGCCCTCACCGTCCTGGCGGCGGCGTTTGCCATCGCGTTCCTGCTGCCCACGGTTTTGACCATCACCAACTCCTTCATGACCAAGGCGGAGATCGACGCCAACTACGGCATCGTCTTCTCCGGCGGGGCCCAGGGCGGGAGCAGCACCTACATGTCCGAGACGGTGAATCTCAAGTTCATCCCGGACAAGGTGAGCCTTTCCCAGTACTGGACCACATTGTTCCAGAGCCCGGAATACCTCCTGAAATTCTGGAACAGCGTCATCCTGGTCGTCCCCATCGTGCTGCTCCAGGTGGCCATTGCGGCCCTGGCGGCCTACAGCTTTACCCGCTACCGGACCAAGTTCAAGGCGGTGCTGTTCTTCTTCTACGTGATACTGATGCTCATGCCCTATCAGGTGACGCTGGTGCCCAACTACCTGGTGAGCGACTGGCTGGGGATACTGAACACCCGCTGGGCCATCATCCTGCCCGGGGCCTTCGCCCCCTTCAGCGTCTTTCTCCTGACCAAGTTCATGCGGCGCATCCCCAAGGCCCTCATCGAGGCGGCCAAGCTGGATGGGGCCGGGGAGTGGCAGATCTTTTCCCGGATCTGCCTGCCCCAGTGCCGCAGCGCCCTTTACTCCATTGCGATCCTGGTATTCATCGACTACTGGAACATGGTGGAGCAGCCCCTCATCCTGCTGCCGGACGCCGAGCAGCAGCCCCTGAGCGTCTACCTCTCCACCATCAACGCCGGGGAGATCGGCCTGGCCTTCGCCGTGGCCACCATATATATGATCCCGTCTTTGCTGCTGTTCCTCCACGGTGAGGAGTATCTGGTGGAGGGCATCGCCCACTCCGGCAGCGTCAAGGGCTGAGAAAGGAAGTACGAAAGAGTATGGAACAGAAAGTCAAAAAAAGAGGCTGGGTAAAAAACGCGGCCATCATCTTCCTTTCCATCATGCTGGTGCTGACCTTTTTCTCCAACACCATCATGAACCGCTCCCTCCCCGAGGTGGCGGCCCAGTACGCCCAGTCGGGCACCATCAACGCCAAGGTCCGGGGCAGCGGCACCATCACCGCCAACGAGACCTATCAGGTGATGGCCACAGACAGCCGAAAGGTCCAGTCCGTGGCCGTGAGCCTGGGGGACGAGGTGAAGGCGGGGGATCTGCTTTTGGTCCTCTCCTCCGGGGACAGCGAGGAGCTGGAGACCACCCGCTCCGAGCTGGAGACCGCGGAGCTGGAGTACCAGAAGGCCCTCATCAACGCCAGCAGCGCCGACTACGCCAAACAGAACCGGGACATCCAGAACGCCCGGGAGGACCTGGAGGCGGCCCAGGCCACCCTGGCCATGTACGAGCCCGTGGACCCCGCCGCCATCAAGGCGGCCCAGGACAAGGTCAACGCCCAGAAGACCACCGTGGCCGCCGCCCAGGCGGCCCTGGACGCGGCCCAGGCGGCCCTGGACGCCGCCGGCGGCTACCAGCCGGGCACCCCCGGCACCGGCAGCGCCGAGGCCGAGCGCCAGGCCTACGAGGCGGCCAAGAACAACTACAATGCCGTCTATATCCGCTATGGGGCCAATTACCGTCTCCTGGAGGAAATCGCCAAGGCGATGGTAACGTCCAATAAGGATGACGATACCTATAAAAGCTACACCTATACCGTGTGGATGGAGGCCCTGGCAGATGACTTCAAGGGCACTGTTGCCACCACCGGCAACATCACGCCGGACACGGGGGCAGAGGGAGAGGCAAGCTTGCTCTCCCTGCCCACGGATGCAATAGACGGCGTATTTTCATACGATAGCGATGGGACACACATCATCTATAAGAGCCAGAAATATGTCATGGAGGAACTGGCCGAGGCCTATACCGAGGTGACAGACGCCAAGGCAAAGCAGGACAGCGCCTACCAGGCCTACCAGACCGCCCTGGAAAACACCAGCGGCACCGGGGCCCAGAACGAGAAGGAGTACAAGGCCGTCCAGAGCTGCCAGAAGGTCCTCAACGACGCCAACACCCTCCTCACCAGCTATCAGAACACCCTGGACCAGCTCACCGCCCAGCAGACCCAGTACAACGAGGCCAAGAGCAATGTGGAGACCCTGGAGGACACCCTCAGCGACCTGATCTTCGCCCTCCAGGAGCAGCAGAAGGCCGACGGCAAGACCCAGGCCATCGAGGCCTTGGACCTGAAGGCCATGCGCAATAACATTACCAGGCTCCGGGAAAAAGTCCAGGGTATGGAGGGCGGCACTGGCGGCGAGATCCGCTCCGAGACCGCGGGCATTGTCCGCACCATCAACGTCACCGCCGGGAACACCACCACCCCGGAGTCCGCCCTCATGGAGATCGAGGTCCCGGACCGGGGCTACCAGCTGAGCTTCTCCGTGGAAGCGGACAAGGCCCGGATGGTTACCGTGGGGGATACCGCGGAGCTGACCAACTACTGGGGTCCGGAGATCACCGCCGTCCTCACCAGCATCCGTAACGACCCCCAGAGCGCCGGCGGGCAGAACAAGCTCCTGGTGTTCTCCATCTCCGGGGAGGAGGTCTCCAGCGGCACCACGCTGAACCTGAGCGTGGGCGCGAGAAGCGCCAACTATGACGTCATCGTACCCAAGAGCGCCGTCCACAGCGACACCAACGGGGAGTTCGTCTACGTCCTGGAAGTCACCAGCACACCCCTGGGCAACCGCTTCACCGCTACCAAGGTGGACGTGAAGGTCCTGGCCCAGGACGACGTGAACGCGGCCGTGTCCGGCGGCGTGGCGGCCAACGACTATGTCATCACCACCAGCAACACCCCCATCACCGCGGGGATGAAGGTGCGTATCGCCGAGAACGTGGGCTGAGCGCGCGCTGTACCGGCAGGGAGACAGAGCATGAAAATCAAAAAATACCGCGTTTTCCTGGGCGTGCTCCTTGCCCTGGCCATCCTCGCGGGCGCGTGCGCCGGAGTGCTGGCCTGGCTGAGCGGGCGGCTCCAGAGCCAGGAGGTCGCAGAGAGCTGGTCCGGAGAGAGCGGCCAGCGCTTCGCCCAGGTGAGCGTCTATTTCCCCATGACCCAGCTGGGCACCGTGGACCAGGTGCGCAGCTTCCGCAGTTCCCTGCCGGAAAAGCTCCGGGAGGTGAGCCTGGAATCCACCGATAGCAGCCAGATGTGGGTGGACGCCTACAGCACCGAGGCCAAGCTGGAGGCCGAGACCAGCTACGGCTCCGCCAGCGCCGCGGTGTACGCCGTGGGGGGCGACTATTTCCGCTTCCATCCCCTGGAACTGGTGAGCGGCAGCTATTTCTCCGACGACGACCTGATGCAGGACCTGGTGGTCCTGGACGAGGACATGGCCTGGCGCCTCTACGGCGGTATGGACCTCACCGGAAAGACCGTGGACATCTCCGGGCGGCAGTTCACCATATCCGGCGTGGTGCGCCGGGAGCCGGACTTCGCCAGCGAGCGGGCCTATCCCGGCGGCGGGCGGCTTTACATGTCCTACGCCGCCTATGCCCAGCTTTTGGGCGGGGAGACGGAGCCCGGCATCCGCACCTATGAGATCGTCCTGGCCGACCCCATCAGCGGTTATGCGGAGAAGCTGGTGTCCGACGCCTTCGGCAGCGGCGCCACCCAGGGCATGGACCCCGGCGGGGAGGAAAGCCCGGAAGAGAGCGCCCCGGACGGCCTGGGGGCCGTGATTTTGCAGAACACCGGGCGCTTTTCCCTGGAGCGGATCTTCTCCGTCCTGGGGGACTTCGGGGTGCGGAGCATGAACACCCAGGGCGTGGTCTACCCCTACTGGGAGAACGCCGCCCGGCTCATTGAGGACTATATGGCCGTGGTACTGCTGCTGATGCTGCTGTTTGGCGCGCTGCCGGCGCTGTTCCTCCTGGTGGTGGCCATCGAGCTGATCCGCCGGGGCTGGAAGAAGCTGAAAGCCGCCGTGCCCGTGTGGGTGGAAAACCGCCGGAAGCGGCGTTATGAGGCCCGGCGGGGGGCATAAAGGCCCTGTCGGAAAAGGCGGAACCTTTTCCGACAAAGGGGATCGCACTCCGCTTCGCGCCTCGGTTGTCCGCCAAAGGCGGCCAATTCGACGCACGCTCCGTGAGAAGTATTTTCGGCGACGTACACGCCGCCGCCGAAAATATATTTTACTTTGTTTGCGGCTGCGGCCGCAAATTCTCCGAAGGTTTTTTGACCGTCTCAAAATGGGAAGGGGCATGTGCCATGAAGTCCATCCGCGCGCTCTATTCCATCGGCAAGGGCCCGTCCAGCTCCCACACCATGGGCCCCTATCGGGCCGCGGCGCTGCTGCGCCGGGAAAATCCGGAGGCGGACCGCTTCCGGGTGACGCTGTACGGCTCCCTGGCCAAGACCGGCAAGGGCCATCTTACGGACCAGGCGGTGCAGGAGGCCCTTGCCCCCTTCCCGGCGGAGGTGATCTTCGACCTGGAAACCGGGGACCTGCCCCATCCCAACACCATGGATCTGGAGGCCTGGCGGGGAGACGCCCTCCTGGCCCGGCTCCGGGTACTCTCCGTGGGCGGCGGGGCCATCTCCATCCCGGGCCGCCCGGAGACGGAGGCCGCGGAAGTCTACCCGGAGAACAGCTTCGGGGAGATCGCCGCGCTGTGCAAAAGTCGGAAAATGCGCCTCTCCCAATACGTGGAAGAGCGGGAGGGGGAGAGGATCTGGGACTTCCTTTTTGAGATCTGGAGCGCCATGAAGCGGAGTATCATCGCCGGGCTCTCCGTCACCGGCACCCTCCCGGGGGGGCTGGAGGTGGAGCGCAAGGCCCAGATGATCCACGACCAGCGCCACATCGACGAGAGCGCCCAGACCCGGGAAAACCGCATCGTCTGCTCTTATGCCTTCGCCGTGGCGGAGGAAAACGCCGCCGGCGGCACCATCGTCACCGCCCCCACCTGCGGCTCCTGCGGCGTTATGCCCGCGGCGCTGCGGTATATGCAGAAACAGAAGAACTTTTCGGACCGGGATGTACTCCGGGCCCTGGCCGTGGGCGGGCTGATCGGGAACCTGGTAAAGACCAACGCCTCCATCTCCGGGGCCCAGTGCGGCTGCCAGGCGGAGATCGGCACCGCCTGCTCCATGACCGCCGCGGCCTTGGGAGAGCTGTTTGAAATGGGCATAGACCAGATCGAGTACGCCGCGGAGGTGGCCATGGAGCACCACCTGGGCCTCACCTGCGACCCCATCCGGGGCTTGGTGCAGATCCCCTGTATCGAGCGCAACGCCGTGGCTGCCATGCGGGCCATCAACGCCCTGTCCCTGGCCAACTTCATGACCCATACGGGGAAGATCCGTTTCGACACCGTGGTCCAGACCATGTACGAGACCGGGCGCGACCTCCTGGGCCGCTACCGGGAGACCGCCGAGGGCGGCCTTGCCAAGCACTACACCGGCGGAGAATAAGGAAAACGGCCGGTTTTTGGACGCCCTCCCCCGCGGGCGCCGGGACAATCTGTCCCGGCGCCCGCGGGGCTTTCCAGTTTTATGACGCGCCGGCGCGGACCGCGGCCCAGTAGTTTTGCGGGATCCGCTTTCTCCAGGCCAGGGCGAGGCAGGCGCAAAAGAGCGCCATGGCGCCCAGGGAAACGGCCCAGGGCGGCAGGCCGGAGCTCTGGAGGAACTTCGTCACATCGTCCCCGGCGGGGGCGCGGCCCCAGAGATACAGCACCGGCACCGCGACCCACGCCAGGATGGAGGCCACAGGGACCAGGGGGAACAGGAAGGCAAGAATCCGGTACACCGCGCCGGTGTGCCCGCTGTGGTAGCACAGCATGAAAACAAGGGAGATCAGGACAGGCAGCAGCATCCCCGCGGCGTGGAACAGGGACAGCGCCCCGGGAGAAAACACGCCCCCCGTATACTCCATATAGGCACCCAGGAGGCTGAAGCGCGTGATGCGCGCCCCGCACGCCAGGGCCACGCAGGCGTGGCCGCCCTCATGGAGCAGGACATAGATCGGGACCATGAGGACGAAACCGGCCAGGAGCGCGGCGAGCTTTTTCGTTTTCAAAGTCATGAGTTTTCTCCCCGGGCCGTCATTCGTAGAGCTCCTGATCCCGCCTGAGCTGGCCGCGGCGGCGCCACAGCCGCCCTCCGCCCCAGAGGGCCAGCCCGGCCACGGCCAGGTTCAGGAGGCCCGGCAAAAGGCCTTGCAAAAGGTCGGCGAGAGCGCAGAGGAGGTTGATCCCTCCGATCACCGCAAGCAGAGACAGGATCCGGTCCAGCTGCCGGAGCCGGGCGGGCAGATCCGAGTAGAGCTGGAAATCCCCATCGTCCCGTTTCTTCCGAAAGTAGACCCAGCGGAACCAGGAGCCCACCAGCTCCGCGCCGGTGTCCTCCACAAAACGGATATAGTCCTGGCTTTCCGGGTGGCCGGGGCTGTGGGCCAGAAGCTCCAGGCGCGTCCGGTACTCCCCCGGGGCGCTCTTCCGGAAGCGGTAGGTACAAAAGCCCACCCCATCCAGGGCCAGGCCCTGCTGGGCCATCTCCTCCAGCCACTGCTCCTCTTCCTCAAACTGCCACGCAAAGAAAAGCTTGTGCTTGGTCATTGTCATGCTCCCGTCCCTCCCAAAATGCGCCGTCCGTTTTCCACCAGCTCCTCCAGCCGCTGGAGCTCCCCCTCCAGGATTTCCCGGCCCGCGGGGGTGAGGACGTACTCCTTTTTCCGGCTGTCCTGATCCCCGGCCAGGGCGGCGATCCAGCCCCGCTCCGCCATGGTGTTCAGCGCGCCGTACAGCGTCCCCGCCGCCAGGCGCACCCGCCCGCCGGAGAGCTGCTCCGTCCGCTGCATGATGCCGTAGCCGTGGAGGGGCGCGGTGAGGGAGAGCAGGATATAGTATACGCCCTCGGTGAGGGCGCCGCTGCCGCTGTGCATGGTGCGCCTCCTTTATCGCTTACCGATATATCGGCTTCCGATATAAATATACCGGCTGCCGGTATATTTGTCAAGAGGAGCCCGAAAGAATTTCCCGGCATCTTTTTCCGGGGCGCGCATATACTGCATGTATATGGATGTTTGCAGGAGGTGCCCCATGGAAGACATTGACGATCTGATTTTTGGCGACGAGCCGCCTGCCGTCAGCGAACGGTGAGCGATCAGGAGCCCGCCTCCCGAAAGGGCGCGTGAAAAGCGCTCAGGAGGTGGGCTTTTGGATTTTTACGGCTTTTTAATCGTAGAAATATTGGACAATTTTTTTAAAAACCGGAGGCGATACTTTCCCTTGAATCTTACAGGGAAAACTGGTATAGTTATGTTACAGTATTCACAAGGCATGGATGCCGGGGTGCCGGACGGCGGGGGTGCTGCCCGCGCCCTGCGGCGCAAGCCCCGGCGGAAAGGATGGAGCCATTTCCATGAAACGGTCCAAGATATCGGCCAATGTCATCCGCCGGCTGCCCCGCTACCTGCGAAAGCTGGATGACTTGGCATATCACGGCGTGGAGCGTATCTCCTCCGGAGAGCTGGGTAAGCAGATGAGCCTCACGCCCTCCCAGATCCGCCAGGATTTCAGCTGTTTTGGGGAATTCGGCCAGCAGGGCTACGGCTACAATGTGGAGGCCCTCCGGGACGAGATCGCCACCATACTGGGAATGAAGCGGGGCTACAGCGCCATATTGGTGGGCGTGGGCAACCTGGGCCACGCCCTGATGGAGAACTTCGGCTTTGCCGCCTATGGCTTCCACCTGAAAGCCGCTTTTGATGTGCGGCCGGATCTGGTGGGGACGGAGGTGGCCGGCGTGTCCATTTATCACGCCGACCAGCTCGCCGCGTATCTCCGGGAGGATTCTGTGGACATCGCCGTGCTGGCGGTGCCCCGGCGCTTTGCCGCCCAGGTGGCCCGGATGCTGTCGGAAAACGGCATCGGCGCCATCTGGAACTTCACCAATCTGGAACTGGACCTGGATAACTCCAAGACCCTGGTGGAGAACATACACTTCTCCGATAGCCTCCTGACGCTGAGCTATTACCTCACAGAGGCCAGGGAAGAGGACGGCGAAGCATGAGCCGGAAGCGCCTTTGCGCCATTTTGCTGGCGGTATTCCTTCTTGCGGGGCTGCCCATGTCCCTGGCCTCCACGGCGGGGACGGGGGATGACCCCCTGGTCTCCCTGCGCTATGCCGCCGGGGAGTATCTGGATTCCCTGCTGAATCAGGGCAGGGCCCGGGCGGAAACCCTGGACAGCACAGGGGAGACGCACAGCCTGGGCCAGGGGAGCATGGTGGAGCTTGCCCTGGGCGGAAGCTGTACCCTCCTTTCCGGCAGCGCCAGCCTCAGCATTTCCGCCGGGACGGTGGTGGACGTCACCGCCGGGGCGGAGGCCGCCTCCGGCGCCCTCACCGTGGGACACCGGTACCTGGGCGCGGAGGACGCCAGGGCCGTGGTGACCGTGGGCGCCGGCGGCGCGGAGCTCCTTCTGGCAGGGAACGCGGCGGTCTCCGGGGAAACGCCCCCCACCACGCCGCCTGCCGGGCAGTTTTCCGACGTGCCCGCCAGCCACTGGGCTTATGCCTATGTGGAGGAGCTGGCCGGCGCCGGCCTGGTTAACGGTATGGGAGACGGCACCTTCGCCCCGGACAGCAGCATGACCCGGGGCCAGCTGGTCACCCTCCTGGGCCGTCTGGCGGGAGTGGACACCGGGGACTACGGCGGCTCCCCCTTCCCGGACGTGGCCGCCGGGCAGTATTACGCCCCCTATGTGGCCTGGGCCAAGAGCCGGGGCATCGTCAACGGCCTGGACGACGGGAACTTCTATCCCGACAACAGCATCAGCCGGGAGCAGATCGCGGCGGTGGTGGTGCGCTTTGCCCAGGACGCGGGGGTGCAGCTCCCCAGCGCGGCGGTGGACCAGTTCCCGGATCATGACAGCATATCCGCCTGGGCGGTGGATGCGGTGTATGCCGCCCGCCAGGCCGGGCTCATCAACGGCAGGGCGGAAAACGGCAACTTTGATCCCGGAGGCAACGCCAACCGGGCGGAGGTCTGCGCCATCGTCTGCCGCCTTCTGGACCTGATGTGAGAACATTGTGACCGAACCCTGCCGGGCGTTCCCGCAAACGGAGCGCCCGGCAGCTTTTGCCGGGCGGGCCCGGCGGAAAGGAGCAAAACCATGCCCGATACCATTGCTGCCGTTGCCACCGGGGGCCAGACCGCGGCCATCGGCATCCTGCGCCTGTCCGGCCCGGACGCCATTGCCGTGGTGGACAAGGTGTTCCGCCCACTGGCCGGCCCGCCCATGGCGGAGCGGGAGGACCGGAAGCTGGTCTATGGCCGCCTTGTGGAGGAAAAAAGCGGCGTCACCCTGGACCACTGCCTGTGCACCGTCTCCCGGGGCCCGGGGAGCTACACCGGGGAGGACACCGCAGAGCTCCAGTGCCACGGCTCCCCCATGGTGCTGGCCATGGGCCTGGAGTGCCTGTTCCGGGCCGGGGCCCGGCAGGCCCGGCCGGGGGAGTTCACCCGCCGGGCCTTTCTCAACGGCCGCCTGGACCTGACCCAGGCGGAAGCGGTGATCGACCTCATCGAGGCGGAGACTCCCGCCGCGGCCTGCTGTGCCGCCGGACAGCTGGAGGGCGCCCTGGGCCGGCGCATTCAGGAAGTCTATGACGCCCTGACGGACATCTGCGCCCACTTCCACGCGGTGCTGGATTACCCGGACGAGGACATCGAGCCCTTTACCCTGGCCCGGTACGCCGGTGTCCTGGCCCGTGCGGAGGGGGAGCTCCAGGCCCTGGGGGAGAGCTACCGCCGGGGGCGCACCCTGAATGCCGGCATCCCCACGGTTATCCTGGGCCGGCCCAACGCC
>CALWOS010000139.1 GCA_944383185.1 uncultured Oscillospiraceae bacterium | reverse complement strand
ATGTGCTGGTGGTCATGGCGCGCCCTTCCGCCAACGATCAAGAGGGGTACGCCCAGGCCGTGGAGATGACCGTGCGCATCTCCCAGGCGGCCTTTGCCGCCTTTTCCGGCCAAAATCTGGATGAGGGGACGGTGGCGCAGCCGTGAGACAGCCGGGTTACCTGGCCGCCGTGTGCTCGGATCAGGGCACCGTGCGCAGCCGGAACGAGGACAACTTCTATTTGGGGGGCTACTGCCTGGATCAGAATGCCGCGCTGCGCCGGGCGCGGGTGGAGCAGCCCCTGGGGGAGTGCGCCGCTGTGGCGGTGTTTGACGGCATGGGCGGTGAGCGCCGGGGGGACGAGGCCTCCCGCCTGGCGGCGGACTGCCTGGCCGACTGGGCGGAGCACCTTGCCGCCGGGGGCGACCCGGGGGAGTATGTAGAGGCGGCCAACGCCGACATCTGCGCCGCCGCCCGCCGGGCGGGCGGCACCATGGGCAGCACCCTGGTTCTGGCCGTCCTGGGCCAGACGGGCTGCACGGTCTACAACGTGGGGGACAGCCGGGCCTTCCTCTGGCGGGAGGGGACGCTGCGCCAGCTCTCCCGGGACCACACTGTGGTGGCTCAGCTTCTGTCCATGGGTCTCATCACCCCCGAACAGGCCCGGACGGACCGCCGCCGCCACCAGTTGAGCCAGCACCTGGGCATCCCCCCGGAGGAGATGCGCATCCAGGCCAGCGCCCAGAGCTTTGCCCTGGAGCCGGAGGACACGCTGCTGCTGTGCTCCGACGGCGTCACCGACGGCGTAGAGCCGGAGCATCTGGCCCGACTCCTGGCATCGCCGCTGCCCCCGGGAGAGCTGGCGGAAGCCGTGGTGGACGCCGCCCTGGAGGGGGGCAGCCGGGACAACATCACCGCCATGGTGGTGCGCCGGGAGCGCCCGGGCCGCACCTGGGAGCGGTTCTGGCTTCCCGCCGTGGCCGGCAGCTTTGTCCTGGGCGTGCTCAGCGGGCTTATCTATTTGCTATTGCGCTGAGGAACGCGGCAACGATACAACGATACACATTATACTGGCCCGGCGCCCGGGCCGGAGGAGAGAGGAGCGCTTTGATGAGATTCGGCAAGAAGAACCCTGGTCATTGGGATCCCGCGCCGGGAGACGCCGCCTCCGGCGGCCCGGCGGGACCGGAGTACCTGACCCTGGACCCGGATCCGGGGGAGGCCCCCACGGTGGCCGATGCCGCCCCGGCCCCGTGGCCGGAGGCGGAGACGGCACTGCCCCTGGACCTGGATGTGGAAAATCAGCCCACCGTTGGCATCTTCCCGTCCTCGGGCCATGCCCCGGCGGGGGGCGGGCAGGACGTACTGCCCTTGGATCCCGCCGTGGACGACGGGCCTACCGTGGACCCCTTTACGCACCGGAGCCTGGATGCCCAACGGGACCTGGCCGGCTGGCTGGTGTGCACTGCCGGGCCGGACCGGGGGCGGGACTTCCGCCTGTGGATCGGGCGGAGCTTTGTGGGCAGCGGCACGGCCATGGACGTGTCTGTGGGGGACCCGGCGCTCCAGGCCCGGGGCCACTTCTCCGTGGTATATGACCCCGTGGGCGGCGGATTTTACGCGGTGCCGGGGGAGGAGGGGGACCTGCGCCTCAACGGCGCGCCCTGCCTGCGCCCCACGCCTTTGCAGGACAAGGACTGCCTGGAAGCCGGCGGTTCGTCTTTCCGGTTCAAGGCCTTCCTTGGAGAGGGGTTCCGATGGGAAGTCGACTGAGGTGCCTTGCTCTCGCCCTGGCCATGTGGGTCGGGCTGAGCCTGGCTTCGCCCGGCACCGCCGCCGCGCTGACGGTAGAGCAGGTGAAAGAGCAGATGCCCCGGCTCAACCTCTTTTTCTATGAGGACGACTATGACCTCTCCGGACTGACCGCCGGGGAGATCCAGGCCTGGCTGGGGGAGGAGGCGCTGGCGGTACAGCGCTTCTGCCCCGCGGCGGAGTCCGGTGTGGGCGCGGAGTATGTGTACATGCTGGATATCTCCGGATCCATGCCCGACGCGCACTTTGCCGCGGCCAAGGAGCTGATCCTCTCTCAGGCGGAAGCCCTGGGAGAGCAGGACAGCCTTTCGGTCATCACTTTCGGGGACACGGTGACGCTCCACCGGGCGCTCTCCTTTCAGGAGGCGGAGGCCCTCCTTGCCGGGACCCAAAACCGGGACAGCACCACCCATTTTTACGCGGCCATGGACCGGCTGCTGGAATATGCCGCCGGGGATAAACTCCGGCGCACCGTGGCCGTGGTCTTTTCTGACGGTGTGGACGACACCGACGCGGGCATGACCCGTCAGGAGCTGGAGCAGGCCCTCCAGGGGGAGGGCGTGAGCATCAGCGCCCTGTGCATCGACACCGCCGGCCAGGCCGCCGTGGATGACTTCGGCGCCTTTGTCCGCGCCACGGGCGGGGACATCTACCTTTACAATGCCCGCACGGCCCAGGAGGTGCACGCCCAGCTCCAGGCGCGTCTGGGCCAGTGCTGGTATCTGGAGCTTGCAAGCGGCAGCAACATCGCCGACGGCAGCGCCGCCATCCTCCGGATCCACCTGGGGGACGCCGTGGCCGCGGACATCCCCGTGACGCTTACCGCCTGGCAGCCGGACGAGACGGCGCCCGCGGTCACCGCTGCGGGCTATGACCCGGACGGCAGCAGCATCCGCGTCTGGTTCTCCGAGGCCGTCCTGGGGGCCGGGGATCCGGCCGCCTTCACCCTCACCGGGCCGGACGGCAGCCCTGTGGCCCTCACAGGGGCGAAATACCAGGAGGAGGCGGGGAGCTTTTTTACCGACCTCCTGCCGGAATCCATCCCGGCCTCCGGGACGTACACCCTCACCATCCGGGGCGTCACAGACGCCTCCATGGAGAAAAACCCCCTGTCGGAAAGCGCAGTGACGCTGGAGCTGGACACAGGCGTCCGGGACAGCGCCCTGGTGTGGATTATCCTGGGCGCGGCGGCCGTAGCGGCGGTGCTGGCGCTGGCGCTGGTGCTGCTTATCAGGCGAAAAAAGGCCGTGCCGCCGGCGGAAGAAGCCTCTGCTGCGCCGGAGGGGCGGCGCTATACGGACATCGCCCAGATTCACATCCCTAAGGGCGAGGGCATCCGCCTCTCCGTCCGGGTCAACGACGGCCACGGCACCGTGACGGAGACGGAGCTCATTCTGGTGGATACACTTACCCTGGGCCGCTCCCCCAAGCAGTGCGGCGTGGTCTTTGACGACCCCAAGATGGGCCGGCGGCACTGTCGGATCCTGGCCGTAGAGGGGGGACTCGCCCTGGAGGACCTGGGCTCTGTCAACGGTACCAGCCTCAACGGCCGGCCTCTGGGCCCGGGGCCGCACAAGCTCCAGCCGGGGGACAAGTTCACCATGGGCGACACCACGGTGTACCTTCTGTCCCTGAGCTGAGGAAAGGGGGAAGCGGCCATGCGGGAATGGATTTTATGGGCCGTGCTGGCGCTGAGTTTTCTGTGTATTCTGGAATATGCCCTCTGGCTCCGGCGGGAAAAGGCCCGCCGGAACCGCGGGGGAGGGGACGCCCTGCCTTTGGACACCGCCGTGCCGGAGGACACACTCTCCAACGGCGCGGACCCGGAGCTCCGGGTGGAGGGGCAGTCCGGCCTCTTCGGCGCGCTTGCCTGGGCCATCGCCAAAGGGGGCCGGGAGAGCCAGCAGGACGCCCTGGCCGCTGTGCTCCGGGAGGACTGCGCCGGGGCCGTGCTGTGCGACGGCATGGGCGGCCTGGAGGGCGGCGCCCTGGCCAGCAGGGAAACGGTGGAGGTGTTCCGCGCCGTCCTGGCTGGGCACAGGGATCTTTCCCAGCTTCGTGGCTCCCTCCGCCAGGCCCTGGAAGAGGCGGACCGGAAAGTGGCCTGTCTCACGGATGAGGCCGGCCGGACGCTCCGGGCGGGCACCACGCTGGTGTGCGCCGTACTCCGGGAGGGGGAGCTCACCTGGCTCTCCGTGGGGGACAGCCGGATTTATCTCTTCCGGGATGGAGCGCTCCGGTGCCTCACCCGGGATCACAATTACCTTTTGGAGCTGCGCAGGGCCGTGGCCGCCGGGGAGATGGACATCGAAGAGGCCCGGGCTGTCCGGCGGAAGGACGCCCTCATCAGCTACGTGGGCATGAACGGCGTGGCCCTGGCGGACATGAGCTCGTCGCCCAGCCCCCTGGAGCCGGGGGACCTGGTGCTGCTCACCAGCGACGGACTTGTCAAAGCCCTGCCGGAAGCGGAGATCGCCGCCGTGCTTCTGGAACAGGGGACAGATCTCACCGCCTGCGCCGGAACGCTGCTCCACCGCGCCCTGGCCCGGGGCGGCCCGCGCCAGGACAACACCTCCCTGGTGCTCCTGCGCCAGGGGCCGGCCCCGGCAGAGGCCGGAGAGGCATAAGAACGCGCTTTTCTGAAAATGGAGAAAGCCTCCTGTTCCAAACTTTGTATTACCCCGCGAAATGAATGAGAGAGGAAACCGATATATTTTTTGAGGAGTGATGGAGCGTGAACCTGATTCGTTGCAGCGCGGGACACTACTATGACGGGGACAAATACGCCGCCTGCCCCCACTGCGCCGGGGACGAGACCGCCAGCGGCACCATCGGCAGCCCGGAGTTGGGCGCCGCCGCCTCCCCCTTCTACGGGGACATGGGCAACAGTGACGAGACCGTCACCGTGGAACGTCCAACCCCTGTCCGCCCGTCGGAGAAGCTGGAGGAGACCCGCAGCCCCGCCGGCGCGCCCGGCCGCGTCCAGCCCGTGGTGGGCTGGGTGGTGTGCATAGAGGGGCCCAACTACGGCCAGGACTTCCGGCTGGTGGCCGGGCGGAACTTCCTGGGCCGGGGCCAGGGGATGCAGGTGCGTCTCCAGGATAATTCTGTCTCCCGGACGCGGCAGGCCGTTGTGGTCTATGAGCCGGTCCAGGGCCTGTTCCTCATCCAGCCCGGGGAATCCCAGAGCCTGTGCTATCTGAACGGCCAGGTGGTCCTGGAGACCCGGGAGCTCCACGCCGGGGACGTCATCGCCCTGGGCGGAACCCGGCTGATGTTCTTCCCCTGCTGTTCGGAAAGCTTCCGGTGGAAGAGCTTCGGGGAGGTGTAAAGACTATGGTGGACCGCATCCGCGCCAAGGAGGAGGCCAAGGCCGTCCTCCGGGACAACAACCGGGGCACCTGTGTGCTGGCCCTGCTGCTCAGCGCCCTGGTCAGTCTCGCCCTCATCACCGCCCCGGCCTCCCAGCTGGGGCTCCAGGGGCTTTACCTGCGCATGTCCCGGGGCAGCCGGGAGCGGGCCGGGGCCGTGCTCCAGGGTTTTGACCGCTTTGGCGGGGCGCTGCTTCTGAGCCTGTGGATCGGGCTGTGGATGTTTCTGTGGATTCTGGGGCCCCTGGTGGTGCTGAGCACGCTGCTGGGGATCCTGGCTGCCGTAAGCCGGGGGCTTCTGCTGGTTGTCCTGCTGGTGCCGGTGTACATCGTTTTTGTGGTGATCTGCGTCTGGAAGGGCCTGCAGTACGCGTTTGCCTTTTTCGTCATGGCCGACAACCCAGGCATCCCCGTCCGGGAGGCCCTGCGCCGGAGCATTGACTTGACCCGGGGCAATGTGGGCGCCATTTTTGTGGCCGGGCTCAGCTTTTTTGGCTGGATCATTCTCTCCAGCTTTACCTTCGGTATCCTGATGCTGGTTCACGTGGGGCCCTATATGCTCCTCACCAGCGCCAGGATCTATGACCAGCTCTCCGGCGGCAGCCCTGCTGGGAGCTATGGCTATGCCCCGCCGGGCGGCGGCATCCCCTATACCGGCCCCTCCGGCTATGAGGACGGCGCCCAGGACGGCGGCATCCCCTATGAGACCCCGCCGCACAGCCAGGCGCACGCCTGCGGGCTGAAGGGTGTCACGGGCATGTACAGCGGCTACGAGATGGATCTGCGCCCGGACGAGACGGTCCTGGTGGGCCGGGACGGCACCCAGGTCCATGTGGTCATCAGCAGCGGCGCCGAGCGGGTCAGCCGCCGCCACTGCTCCATCCGCTTCGACAGCCAGCGGGGCTGCTACGTGGTGGTGGACTTCTCCAAAAACGGCAGCTTTCGGGAAGACGGCAGCCGCCTGCGCTCCAACACGGAGGAATATCTCCGCCCGGGCGAGGTGCTCTACCTGGGGGACCAGAGCAACGGCTTCCGCCTGAAGTGAGGGAGCGCGCATGGAGGAAAGGGAAGAGCGGAAGGTGACCTGCCCCGCCTGCGGCGGCAGCTATGACCGGGAGTACGGCGTCTGCCCCCAGTGCGGCGCGGTGTGCCCGGCCCCGGAGCCGGA
>CALWOS010000138.1 GCA_944383185.1 uncultured Oscillospiraceae bacterium | reverse complement strand
GCCTCCGGGTCCCCGGCCACAGCCACGGGCTTGCCCCGGAGCTCCGGCCGGTGGAGCAGCTCAATGTTGGCGTAGCAGGCGTTGATGTCGGAATGCAGAATGATCCGATCCATAACAATTCTCCTGATTGGATAGTGGATTTATTATAACTCTATTTTCAAGAGATGTAAAGAGGAAAAAATGTCTAAACTAGAGAAATACTCTTGCAATCGGGAGAATGATGTTGTAAAATGAGGTAGACATAATTGAAAGGGGCGCGCCCCGGGGAAGGACGGATAACGATGAAACTGGGAGAAAAGATCGCCATGCTGCGAAAGGAAGCGGGATTTTCCCAGCTTACCCTTGCCGCGGAGCTGCAAAAGCGTGGTTTTGACGTGACCAACCAGGCCATCTCCAAATGGGAGAAAGGTATGACCTCTCCCAACGCCGGGCAGTTCCTGGCGTTGTGCGACGCGCTGGATGTCAAGGATGTCCTGGGCGAGTTCCTGGACCGGGGAGAGGGGCTCCTCCGGGGCCTGAACTCCGAAGGGCGCGCCCGGGTGGCGGAATATGCCGAGCTCCTGCGCCAGAGCGGGAAATATGAGCGGGAGGTGGAAGAGCCGGTGTTCCAGATGGAGGCCCGCTTCCTGCCGCTGTATAACCTTGCCGTCTCCGCTGGTACGGGGCAGTTCCTGGACGGCTCGGACTATGAGACCGTGGAAGTGGGGGCGGAGGTGCCCATGGCCGCCAACTACGGCGTGCGTGTTGCCGGAGACAGCATGGAGCCGGACTACCACGACGGCCAGGTGGTCTGGGTCCGCCAGCAGCAGACCCTCCAAAGCGGGGAGATCGGCGTGTTCCTGTATGAGGACAACGCCTATCTGAAAAAGCTCCGGGACCGGGTGGGCGGCGTGCGCCTCCAGTCCCTGAATACCGGCTACCCCGACATTGTCATCTCGGATCCGGACCGATTCCGAATCCTGGGCAAAGTGCTGTAACGTTTTGGGAAATGCAAACTGCCCCGCAGTCTGTAACAGGGACTGCGGGCAGTTTTTGCTGTGGGAAAATTGCCGGAAAAATAACAGACAGTATAAGCATGTTTTGCTCTGTATCATTGAGTAAAATTCTGCTATAATCAAGTATAGTAAAAAAAGCGTTAAAGAACGCTACTATTGCGGGGCCCCATGACCGTTCCTCGAAAATCCACCGGTGCCCGGCGGAACAATCGGAGAGATGCTTTTTGATGTTTTTGGGACTTGCGCTGTTCTGGATCTTGCTCAACGGCAGGTTCTCTTGGGAGATCCTGGGCTTTGGCGTGGCGTTTTCCGCTGCGCTGTATGCGTTTGCCTGTAAGTACCTGGGTTTTTCGCCGCGGGAGGACAGGCGGGCGCTTTTTTTTCTGCCGTATCTGCTGCCCTATTTCGGGCTGCTCTTGTGGGAGCTGATCCGGGCCAATTTTCGGGTCATGGGGGCGATCCTCCGTCCCGGGTACCGGCCGGGATCCCGCTTTGTGGAGCTTTCGCCGCCCCTCCACAGCCGGGAGACCCGCTATCTTCTGGCCACTACCCTGAGCCTCTGCCCGGGGACGGTGACGGCGGTGCTCCGGGACGGGCGTTTTTCCGTACATATCCTGGACGAACGTTTTGGGAAAAAGCTGAACGACGGCCGCTTTGCCTCCCTGCTGCGCCGCTGGGAGATCCGGATCGGGAAAAGGGAGGGAAAGGGCGATGCCTGAGCTGACGCTGCATGTGCTGCTCCCGGCCAGCCTGGCGGTGCTGGGCGTGCTGATTGCCCTGAGCCTGGTGCGGGCCTTTCTGGGCCCCCGGCTCACGGACCGCATCCTGGCCGTGAATATGATCGGCACCTTTGTCGTGCTGTTTTGCTGTATCCTGGCCTGCCTGACGGACCGGGCGCCCCTGTTGGATGTGGCCCTGGTCTATGCCCTGCTGTATCTCCTGGCGGTGGAGGTCATGGCCCGGGCCTTCCTGGTGCGCCGAAGCCGCCGGAAACGGAAAGGGGAGGAGGCGCGCCATGATTGACGCAGTGGGGAACCTTCTGCTGATTTTGGGGCTTTTCTGCTGCTGCGTGTCGGTGCTGGGGGTTTTCCGCTTTCGGGACACCTTCCAGCGTATCCACGCCGCGGCGGTGGCGGACACGCTGGGAATGCTCTGCATTTTTTTGGGCCTGGGGCTTATCTGCGGCCTTTCCATGGACACGGTTAAACTCATGCTGGTGCTGCTCTTTTCCTGGGTTGCCAGGCCGGCCTGCAGCCACTTGCTGGCCCGGCTGCGCTTTCTGGAGGGGGAAGAGCCGGAGCCCGGGAGAGAGGAGGACGCGAAATGATATTGCTGGAAGTGATCCTGCTGGCGGCGCTGATCGTCTGCGCCGCGGCCACGGTGCTCTCCCGGAAGCTGCTGCCCTCGGTGGTGATCTTCATGGCGTACAGCTCCATCATGGCCATTGCCTGGATCTTTATGCGCTCCCCGGATCTGGCCATTGCGGAGGCGGCCATTGGCGCCGGAGTGACCACGGTGCTGTTCATTGCCACCCTCCGCCGGGTCAACGCCCTGAAAGAGGGGGAGCGGGATGGCTGATTTTTCCCTGCGCAAATGGCTGGACGGGGAGCAACGCCTTCTGGACGGGGAACGCAGCGCCGTGCTGGATACCGCCCGGCCCAAGCCACCCCAAGCGGTCCGGCGGCGGCAGCGGCACCGGGGGTATCTCCGGCGCTGGCGGAGGTTTTACGCCGTTCTGGCCGTGGTCACCTGCCTGATGCTCATTGTAGCCCTGGCGGTCACGGTGCTGTACCTGCCCCGATACGGGGCGGTGGAGGACAATCCCACGTTGAACGGCGTGGTGGAGTATTACCTGAGACGCTCCGCGGAGGAAACCGGGGCGGCAAACTTCGTGGCCGCAGTGGTCTTTGCCTACCGAGCCATGGACACCTTCGGGGAGGCGGTGGTGATCTTCGCGGCCACGGCGGCGGTGATCTATCTGCTGTATATCACGGACCGGCCGGTGCAGCTGCGCCCGGCCCGGGCCCCCAAGTCTCCCCGGAACCAGATCCTGTGGCAGACGGTTCGGCTGCTTTTCCCCTATATTGCCATGTATGCCCTCTATATGATCTGTAACGGCCACACGTCCCCCGGCGGAGGTTTCGCCGGAGGCGCCATCCTGGGCGGCGGGCTCATCCTCTGGGATGTGGCCCTGGGGGAGGACAGAAGGGAGACCATCCTCTCCCCGGAGCGGGCGGTCCGGGCCATGGTGGTGTGCCTGGGGCTCTATGCAGTGCTGAAGGGCGTCAGCTTTTTCGCAGGGGCCAACGGCATGGACTGGCATCTCCCCACAGGGGCGCCGGGACATATCCTCAGCGGCGGGCTGATTCTGCCGTTGAACATCTGTGTGGGCGTTATCACCGCCGGCTGTGTCATCACCGCCTACGTGCTCTTCACCCGGGCGGAATGAGGGTGCCTGTGCCCAAGCAAAAACGAAAAGGAGGCTGTGTGCAAGTGGAGGCCCTGCTGTCCATGCGCTATGAGATCACGTCGGTGGTGCTTTTCTCCATCGGCTTTATGACGCTGCTGCTCCACCCCAACCTCATCAAGAAAATCATCGGCCTCAACATTATGGACACGGCGGTCTATTTGTTTCTGGCCGCCAGCGGATACATAGACGGGGGATATGCCCCGGTGCTCCGCCCTGGAGAGGACGTGGTGTACATCAACCCCCTGCCCAGCAGTCTGGTGCTCACGGGGATTGTGGTGTCCATGAGCGTCACGGCACTGCTTCTGGCCCTGGCGCTGCGGCTCTACCGGAAGTACAACTCCCTGGACCTGGACGTGATTGTGTTGCTGGCCAAACAGGGAAAGGAGTGACGCCCTTGCTGCCTCTGGTGTGCAACCTGCCCATGATATGTCTGCTCCTTTCCATGACCGTAGGCATCCTCACGGCCCTGGTGCGAAACGGCCGCCGGGCCTTTTTCCTGACGGCGGCGCTCCTGGTCGCCGTGACTGCGGCCTCCGCCGCCGTGCTGGTCTACACCTGGAATACCGGGGAGAGCTTTACCTACACCCTGGGGCTCTACCCCACTCCCGTGGGCATTGAGCTCCGGGCCGGGGTGCTGGAGGGGCTTTTGGCCACCTGCTTCCCAGTGGTGATGCTCCTTTCCATTTTGGGAGGATATCGGGACATCTGCCAAGACGTCCCGGCGGGGAAACAGAGCTATTACTTCCTGATGCTGGACCTCCTGTTGGCCACGCTCCTGGGCCTCATCTACACCAACGACCTGTTCACCGCCTTTGTCTTTTTGGAAGTGAGCACCATTGCCGGAAGCTGCATCATCCTCTCCCGGGAGACGGGGGAGACCATCCTGGCCTCCATCCGGTACATCATCTTCAGCACCCTGGGCTCGGGCGTCTTTCTCCTGGGCCTGGCCATTCTCTACCAGTGCACGGGCCACCTGCATATGGACACGCTCCACACCATGATTCAGCTCCACCAGAGGCGGGGGGAGTATCTTCTGCCCCTGATGATGTCCTTTGGCCTGCTGCTGGCGGGGCTTGCCTTCCGCTCGGCCCTTTTCCCCTTCCACGGCTGGCTCCCCGGCTCCCGGGGTTCCTCCACCACGGCGTCCTCGGCCCTGCTGTCCAGCCTCTTCCTCAAAGGCTTTGCCGTGATGACGCTGAAGGTGATCCTCCGGGTCTTTTCCCTGGAGTCCGCGGCGGAGTACCGCATTACGGATATGCTTTTCCTCCTGGGGCTTGTGGGCATGGTCTTTGGCTCCGTCCGGGCCCTGATGCAGAAGGATGCCAAGCGTATGGCGGCCTATTCCACCGTTGCCCAGATGGGCTATGTCTACTTGGGGATTGGCCTGGGCTCCGCTGTGGGCATTGCCGCGGCGGTGTACCACATCCTGGTCCACGCCTTTACCAAAGCCATGCTCTTCACTTCCATCGGCGCGCTGAGTGGTACGGCTCACCACAGCAAGCGCTGGGCCGACCTCCGGGGCAGCGGACGCGCCCGGCCCCTGGCCGGAGCGGCCTTTACCCTGGCGGCGCTCTCGCTTTGCGGCGTACCGGTGCTGGCCGGCTTCGGAGGAAAATATGTCCTCTCCGCCGCGGCCTTCGGCGTGCCGGGCCGGACGGCGGTTACCCTGGCCGTGCTGGTGGTGAGCGCACTTTTAAATGCCCTTTACTTTCTCCCGGCGGTCATCAACATCTGGAGTCCGTCGGAGAGGGTGGAAACGGTCCCGCGGGACGGGTGCTATGGCGTTTCCGCCCTGTGCTTCCTGGGCTGTAACCTGGTTCTGGGCGTGGGCTTCGTGCCTCTGACCCGGCTGATCGAAACTGGGATTTCCATGTTTTGAATTTCTATTTATTCACATATGATAAAATTATGTAAACTAAAAGGAAAGGAGGAAAAGCCTTATGGCCCTGGCGGCGGTGCTGCTGCCCCTCTTGGGGAGCGTGGCAATATATGCCATTGGCAGCGGCGGCGCCCGGCGGCGGCTGGCCGCCGCCCTGGCGGCGGCGGAAGTGCTGCTTACGGCGGCGGTGGCGGCATGGGGCAGGGGGGAGGCACTGGTGCTCTTCGCCCCGGCGCCGGGCCTTGCCTTTTCCCTGAGGCCGGATGCCCTGGGCTGTGCCTTTGCCCTCCTGGCGGCGGTGGTCTGGCTGCCGGTGACAGTGTATGCCGCGCCCTATATGAGCCATGAGGGGGATGAGCGGCGCTTTTTCACATTCTTCACCGCCACTTTGGGGGCCCTGGTGGGGGCCTGCCTCGCGGCGGATATGCTGAGCTTTTACCTCTTTTTCGAGGGCGTGACGCTTTGTTCCCTGCCTCTGGTGATCCATACGCGGCGTGCGGGCTCCCTCCCGGCGGGGGTGCAGTACCTGGGCTATTCCGTGTTTGGGGCGTCCCTGGGCCTCGTGGGCCTCTTTTTCCTCCAGAGCTGGTGCCCTGGGGCGGCCTTCACCCCCGGTGGCGTACTGCCGGGGACGGTGCCCCGGGAGACGGCTCTCGTTGTGGCCTTTTTGATGCTCCTGGGTTTTTCCGCCAAGGCGGGGCTTTTTCCCCTCCATCCCTGGCTGCCCGCGGCCCATCCCGTGGCCCCCAGCCCGGCCAGCGCCGTGCTCTCGGGGATTATCACCAAGTCCGGCGTCCTGGCGGCGCTGCGCCTGGTGTTTTATGTGTTCGGGCCGGACCTCCTGCGGGGCAGCTGGGTTCAGACGGTTTTCCTGGGGCTGGGCCTCACGACGGTGTTCCTGGGTTCTATGCTGGCCTATAAGGAGCCGGTTTTGAAGCGCCGCCTGGCCTATTCCTCTGTGAGCCAGTTGGCCTATGTCCTCTTCGGCATTTTTCTCCTGGATGCCGCCGGGCTTGCCGGGGCGCTTCTCCAGGTGCTCTTCCACGCCTTTGCCAAGAACGCCCTTTTTCTCGCGGCGGGAATGCTGCTCCTGGCCGGCGTGAGGCGGGCGGACGAGATCCGGGGTACAGGAAAAGCACTGCCTGTGACCATGTGGTGCTTTGCCCTGGCGTCCCTCTCCCTCATCGGGATCCCCCCGGCAGGTGGCTTTGTGAGCAAGTGGTATCTTTGCCTGGGCGCTTTGGAGAGCGGACTGGGTCCGCTGGCCTGGGTGGGGGTGGCGGTGCTCCTGGTGAGCGCCGTGCTCACGGCGGGCTATCTCCTGCCCCTGGTGCGGGATGCCTTTTTTCCGGGAAAAGGGGAGACGCCCCAACTTCCGCAGCCGGTCCGGGAAGGGGCGGCCACGGCGCTGCCCATGTGCTTTTTCGCGGGCATGACCATCCTGCCCGCCCTGGCCCTGGGCCCTTTGGGGCGCTTTCTCTCCGATCTTGCGGGGACCCTGCTCCCGGGGACGTAAACGGGAGATGATCGAAACACATGAAAGGAGGAAGCCCTGTGGCTTGTCTCACGCTGCTGCCGATCTTACTGCCCGTGCTGGGCGCCGCCGTACTTGTCTGGCGGCGGCCCTGGCATCGCGCTGCCCGGCAGCGGCTGGTGCTCACGGTGTCCGGCGGCGTGTTCCTCCTTGTCCTGGTCCTGGCGGTCTGGGGCCGGGAGGCTGGGCTTGTGCTGCTCTCCTTTGGGGAAGGCCTGAGCCTTCGCCTGGAGCTGGACGGCCTGGGCGCCATCTTTGCCCTGATGGCGGCGCTGCTCTGGCTCCCGGCCAGCGGCTATGCCTTTTCCTACATGACCCATGAGGGCCATGAGGACCGCTTTTTCACTTTCTGGCTCCTGGCCCTGGGGATGACCATGGGGGTGGCCCTGGCAGCCAACCCGGTGACCATGTACCTTTTCTATGAGGGGCTGACCCTTTCCACCCTGCCCCTGGTGATGCACACCATGGACGATGCCGCCCGGAGCGCCGGGAAGAAATATATCTGCTA
>CALWOS010000137.1 GCA_944383185.1 uncultured Oscillospiraceae bacterium | reverse complement strand
TATAATGGAATCGCAGCAAGAAATCAACACTATGTTTATAAAAAATCATGATGATGAAGAACGGAGGCTGTGTTATGGGACATGTGATCGCGGTAGCGGGAAAAGGCGGCGTGGGAAAGACCACGCTGTGCGGGCTGTTGATCCAGTATCTCTGCGAGAGCGGGAAGAAACCGGTGCTGGCGGTGGACGCGGACGCCAACTCCAACCTGAACGAGGTGCTGGGCGTGGAGATCGGCCCCACCCTGGGGGAGCTGCGGGAGGAGATCGAGCGGGCGGGCTCTGACCCGAAATACGAAATTCCCAAAGGAATCACCAAATCCGACTGGCTGGAGATGCGGATGATGGACGCCGTGACCGAGGGGGAGGACTTTGACCTGATGGTGATGGGCCGCTCCCAGGGCCAGGGGTGCTACTGCTTTGTCAACGGCCTGGTGCAGACCCAGGTGCAGAAGCTCCAGAGCCACTACCCCTATATCGTGGTGGACAACGAGGCGGGGATGGAGCACGTGAGCCGGGGGATCCTGCCCAACATGGAAAAGGTGCTGCTGGTCAGCGACTGCTCCCGCCGGGGCGTCCAGGCCGCCGGGCGGATCGCGGAGCTGATGCGGGAGATGAACTTCCACCCGGATACGGTGGGCCTTATCATCAACCGGGCGCCCAATGGGGAGTTGGATCAGGGCACCCGGGCGGAGATGGAAAAGCAGGGGCTGTACCTTCTGGGCGTGGTCCCCCAGGACGACACGGTTTACCGCTTTGACTGCGACGGCCGGCCCATGGTGGAGCTGCCCAAGGACTCCCCGGTGCGTAAAGCCCTGGGGGAGATCCTTGCAAAGCTTGGGATATGAGACAGAAAGGACGGTAAGACATATGGAAGGATGCATGGAAGCGAGGGCCGCCATCACCATCAAAGAGATCCCCTGCCCAAACTGTGGGGCGGATATGGAGGAGTTTATCCGAGACGGCGCCCTGGCGGCGGATGCCAGATGTGAAGCATGCGGCTACACTATCCCTGCGGGCACGCATGCGTGAGGGAATCAGCCTCCCGGCAGTTCGAAATGCCTCCTTTGTGCAAGGGGAGGCGGCCCGGAGCGTTAGCGGAGGGCCGGCAGTCCGCCCGGTGCGGGAGCATGGAGAGCAACGTGAATTAATATGTCTTGCGCCGGAGCGGATTTTTCTCTATACTACCTCTGTGGGAATACGCCGGGCGGACGCCGTGTGCCCGGAAGAGAAAGGAAGTTTGAGTCTTATGGGTTTTGAGCTGCCCAAATACCACGCGCCGGACTTTGGCCAACTGCGTTTCCGGAACGCGCCGGATGTCCGCTTTGTCCCTGCGCCACGGGAGGGAGTCGCGCCGGAGCATTACCACGCCATGTCCATTTACCCGGAATACTTCAAGGTGGGCGGGCGCTGGCTCCTGGCGGAGGAAAGCCGCATGGACTGCGTGGCCGCGCTGCGGGACGGGAAGATCGCCGTAGTGGAATTCCGCAGCCTGAAGGCCGGCGAACCGGTGGCTGTGGGACGGACGGAGAACGGATCTGAGGGAATCTATGTGTATCCGGATGGCTTTGGAGGAGACCGGAATATGGCAGAGACCTTCGCCTTCCGCCAGGGCCGCTCCCGGGAGACCGCCTATTCCATGGACTATGATTCCATTTATGAGCTTCTCCGTTACGAGAAGGAACATGGACGGATCCTTTGGGTCATGGGCCCGGCCTGCGCCTTTGATCACGACGCCCGGGACGCCTTCTCCGCCCTGGTGGAGGGCGGTTACGTCCACGGCCTTCTGGCCGGAAACGCCCTTGCTACGCACGACCTGGAGGCAGGCTATCTGCGCACGGCCCTGGGACAGGATATCTATACCCAGCGCTCCGTACCCAACGGCCACTACAATCACCTGGATACGATCAACGCTGTGCGCCTGTACGGCTCAACGGCGGCCTTTGTGGAAGCAGGGCATGTGCGCGACGGCATCATCTTCCAGTGCATCCGGCACAAAGTGCCCTATGTGCTGGTGGGCTCCGTCCGGGATGACGGTCCGCTTCCGGAGGTATACGGGAACGTATATGAAGGGCAGGATGCCATGCGTGCCCTGGTGAAGGACGCCACCACCATCATCTGCATGGCCTCCACCCTCCACACGGTGGCAACCGGGAATATGACGCCGTCTTACCGGGTGGTGAACGGCGTGGTGAGGCCGGTATATTTCTATTCCGTGGACATCTCCGAGTTTGCAGTGAACAAGCTTCGGGACCGCGGCAGCCTTTCCGTGCGCACCATTGTCACGAATGTCCAGGACTTTGTGGTAAACGTCCGCAAGGGAGTGCTGTAAGCGCCCGGCTCAGAAAAACCGATCCCGGCGGGCAAACGGCCCGGCGGCTCCCAGGACCGGCAGCCGCCGGGCCTGTCTGCTCTGCGGCATGGGCGATTTCGCTCTGCATTTTCCAACAAAAATACTTGACTAAATTTGTGTCATGTGCTATCATTTTATTCTGCGTGGCGAAGCTATGCCCAAGTGCGCCCAAAAATGGGTTTTTACGGGAAATTCCCCTGGAATTCCCGCAAAAATAAATGCAAACCAGAAAAGAAAGGAGGAAGCGTATGCCTACTTTTAATCAGCTGGTCCGCAAGGGCCGTGAGCAGGTGACCTTCAAGTCCAACTCTCCCGCGCTCCAGAAGGGGCTGAACACCCTGAAGAACAAGGAGACCGACCTGAGCGCCCCCCAGAAGCGCGGCGTGTGCACCGCGGTGCGTACCTCTACGCCCAAGAAGCCCAACTCCGCCCTTCGGAAGATCGCCCGTGTGCGCCTGACCAACGGCTACGAGGTCACGGCCTACATCCCCGGCATCGGCCACAACCTGCAGGAGCACTCCGTGGTCATGATCCGCGGCGGCCGTGTCAAGGACCTGCCTGGTGTCCGCTATCACATCATCCGCGGCACGCTGGACAGCCAGGGCGTGGACAAGCGGCGGCAGGCCCGCAGCAAGTACGGCGCCAAGCGGCCCAAGTAAACAAAGCACTTTCCCAACAGCAGCCCTGTTGGTCTTAATATTATAAGGCCTCCCGGGCGCAACGGAGGACGGCCCCCGCCGAAAGCGGCGCGCTGTGCCTTCGAGTACCGATGACATCATTTCATAATGAAGGAGGGAAGCATAGTGCCCAGAAGAGGTAATGTTCCCAAGAGAGAGATCCTGCCGGATCCCATTTACAACAGCGTCATGGTGACCCGGCTGGTCAACAGCATCATGCTGGACGGCAAGAAGGGCGTGGCCCAGAAGGTGGTCTACGAGGCCTTCGACATCGTCAAGGAAAAAAGCGGAAAAGATCCCCTGGAGGCTTTCACGGAGGCAATGAACAACATCATGCCTGCCCTGGAGGTCAAGGCCCGCCGTGTAGGCGGCGCCACTTATCAGGTCCCCATCGAGGTGCGGCCCGAGCGGCGGCAGACCCTGGGTCTGCGCTGGCTCACCGGCTACGCCCGCAAGCGCGGCGAAAAGACCATGAAAGAGCGCCTGGCCGGGGAGATCATGGACGCGTGCAACGGCGTGGGCGCCGCGGTGAAGAAGCGCGAGGACACCCACAAGATGGCCGAGTCCAACAAGGCTTTCGCCCATTTCCGCTGGTAATTCTCGCAGGAGAGATCGTAAGAAATGGCTAGAAAGTATTCTCTGGAAAAAACCAGAAATATCGGCATTATGGCCCACATTGACGCGGGCAAGACCACCACAACCGAGCGCATCCTGTTCTACACCGGCGTGAACTACAAGATCGGCGAGACCCATGAGGGCACGGCGACCATGGACTGGATGGAGCAGGAGCAGGAGCGCGGCATCACCATCACCTCCGCCGCCACCACCTGTTTCTGGCGTGACCACCGGATCAACATCATCGATACCCCGGGCCACGTGGATTTTACGGTGGAAGTGGAGCGCTCCCTGCGCGTGCTGGACGGCAGTGTGACTGTCCTATGTGCGAAGGGCGGTGTGGAGCCCCAGAGCGAAACTGTGTGGCGTCAGGCCGATCATTATCATGTTCCCCGGATGATCTACGTCAATAAAATGGACATCATGGGCGCGGACTTCTTCAACGTATTGAAAATGATCCATGAACGGCTCAAGTGCAACGCCGTCCCCATCCAGCTCCCCATCGGTGCGGAAGCTGACTTCCGCGGCATCGTGGACTTGGTAGAGATGAACGCGGACGTGTACTATGACGAGCTGGGCAAGGACATGCGCGTGGAGGAGATCCCTGCGGAGATGCAGGAGCTTGCGGAGGAATACCGCACCAAGCTCATCGACGCCGTTGCTGACCTGGACGACGAGATCATGGAACTGGCCCTGGAGGAGCAGCCCATCCCGCCGGAGAAAATCCGCGCTGCGCTGCGCCGGGGCACCATTGACAACGCCATTGTCCCCGTGGTGTGCGGCACGTCCTATAAGAACAAGGGGGTCCAGAAGCTCCTGGATGCCATTGTGGACTATATGCCCGCCCCCACGGACGTACCCCACATTCGAGGCATCAACCCCAAGACAGACGAAGAGGAGGAGCGTCCCTCGGATGACAACGCCCCCTTTGCCGCTCTGGCTTTCAAAATCATGACGGACCCCTATGTGGGCCGGCTGAGCTTCTTCCGGGTCTACTCCGGTACCCTGGACACGGGCTCCACGGTCCTCAACTCCACGAAGAACCAGCGTGAGCGTATCGGCCGTATCCTGCAGATGCACGCCAACCACCGGGAGGACATCGAAAAAGTTTACTCCGGCGACATCGCCGCGGCGGTGGGCCTGAAGAACACCACCACCGGCGACACGTTGTGCGACGGCGAGCACCCCATCATTCTGGAGTCCATGGAGTTCCCCGAGCCCGTCATCCGCGTGGCCATTGAGCCCAAAACCAAGGCCGGCCAGGAGAAGATGAGCATCGCCCTGGGCAAGCTGGCGGAGGAGGATCCCACCTTTAAGACTTATACCGACGAGGAAACCGGCCAGACGATTATCGCCGGCATGGGCGAGCTCCATTTGGAGATCATCGTGGACCGCCTGCTTCGGGAATTCAAGGTGGAGGCCAACGTGGGCAAGCCCCAGGTCTCCTACAAGGAAACCATCCGCAAGTCCGCCACTGTGGACACCCGCTATGTCCGGCAGACCGGCGGTAAAGGCCAGTTTGCCCATGTGAAGATGATCGTGGAGCCCAACGAGTCTGGCAAGGGCTATGAGTTCGAGAGCAAGATCACCGGCGGCGCCATCCCCAAGGAATATATCCCCTGCATCGACCAGGGTGTCCAGGGCGCTATGCAAGCCGGCGTTCTTGCGGGCTATCCGGTGGTTGACGTGAAGGTCACCGTCATCGACGGCTCCTTCCACGAAGTGGACTCTTCGGAAATGGCCTTCAAGATTTGCGGCTCCATGGCTTTCAAGGAGGCCTGTCAGAAGGCTGACCCAGTACTTCTGGAGCCCATCATGAAAGTGGTGGTTACTGCTCCGGACGAGTATATGGGCGACGTGATGGGCGACCTCAACGCCCGCCGTGGCCAGATCCAGGG
Source organism: uncultured Oscillospiraceae bacterium (assembly GCA_944383185.1). Lineage (GTDB taxonomy): Bacteria > Bacillota > Clostridia > Oscillospirales > Oscillospiraceae > CALWOS01. Next base: position 9,386 of record CALWOS010000137.1, on the reverse strand, counting down.
CACCGACGTGCGCAACGGCGCCGCCCAGATCGAGGCGAACGTCCCCCTGAGCTCCATGTTCGGCTATGCCACGGACCTGCGCAGCAAGACCCAGGGCCGCGCCAACTACAGCATGGAACCCAGCCACTATGTGGAGCTGCCCAAATCGCTCCAGGAGGAGATCATCGGGCGCGGAAAATAAGTGTTGCATTTGCAGGAAAAATCCTGTAAAATGAAACGCAGACTGTAATGATAATGTGCGCCCCCACATTGACACGGATTAACATGAAGGAGGAAATCCAAAATGGCTAAGCAAATGTTTAACCGCACCAAGCCCCACGTCAACATCGGCACGATCGGCCACGTGGACCACGGCAAGACCACCCTGACCGCAGCCATCACCAAGTGGCTCGCTTTCCAGGGCAAGGCGGATTACACCGACTACAGCTCCATTGACAAGGCTCCCGAAGAGCGCGAGCGCGGCATCACCATCAACACCGCGCACGTGGAGTATGAGACCGAGAAGCGTCACTATGCCCACGTGGACTGCCCGGGCCACGCCGACTATATCAAGAACATGATCACCGGTGCCGCTCAGATGGACGGCGCCATCCTGGTTATCGCCGCCTCCGACGGCCCCATGGCGCAGACCCGTGAGCACATCCTGCTGGCCCGCCAGGTGGGCGTGCCCGCCATCGTGGTGTTCCTGAACAAGTGCGACCAGGTGGACGATCCCGAGCTGCTGGAGCTGGTGGAGATGGAAGTCCGCGAGCTGCTGACCACCTATGACTTCCCCGGCGATGACATCCCCATCATCAAGGGCAGCGCCCTGAACGCCCTGGTGAGCGAGTCGACCGATCCCGACGCCCCCGAGTATGCCTGCATCAAGGAGCTCATGGACGCCGTTGACAACTATATCCCCACGCCTGACCGTAAGTCCGACCTGCCCTTCCTGATGCCCGTTGAGGACGTGTTCACCATCACCGGTCGCGGCACCGTGACCACCGGCCGTGTGGAGCGCGGTCGCGTCAAGGTGGGCGACAAGGTCCAGATCGTCGGCCTGTCCGATGAGCTGAAGGAGACCACCGTTACCGGCACCGAGATGTTCCACAAGACTCTGGAGTATGCTGAGGCCGGCGACAACGTGGGCACCCTGCTCCGTGGTATCGCCAAGAACGATGTGGAGCGCGGCCAGGTCCTGGCGGCTCCCGGCAGCATCCATCCCCACAAGAAGTTCAAGGGTCAGGTGTACGTCCTGTCCAAGGATGAGGGCGGCCGTCATACCCCGTTCTTCAACAACTATCGTCCCCAGTTCTACTTCCGTACCACCGACGTGACCGGCGTCATCACTCTGCCCGAGGGCGTTGAGATGTGCATGCCCGGCGACAACGTGGACATGAATGTGGAGCTGATCACCCCCATCGCCATTGAAAAGGGCCTGCGCTTCGCCATCCGCGAGGGCGGCCGCACCGTGGGCAGCGGCGTGGTCATTGAGATCAACGAGTAATCCCACACACGGAATGCAAAAGCCTGCCGGAAACATTCTGGCAGGCTTTTTGCTGCGGTATTGCCGGTGTTCCGGCTGGATCCTTATTGCAGGCCATGCATAAAGCCGTCCACGGCGGTGGAGTGAATATCCCCGGCAATGACCTGGCCTTTGTATATGTAAAGACAGGCTTGGGCCTCGCAGTCGCTGTTGGGGTAGTACACCAGGGTATAGGTGTACACCGTGCAGCGTACGCCCCGGTATTCGGTCAGATCAAATCCCTGTTCCTGCTGGAGCTGGTTGTAGTTTTCCAACACCTCCGTGAATGTGCTGGGAATGATCACATCCTGGGCAACCTCGCTCGCCGGATCCGCCTCCCAGCCCAGTTCTTTCAGATAGGACACGCGCCCCTCTGTTGTGTCCAGATCCGTTGACGCGCCGCCGCCCCGGCCCGACAAGAGTACCAGGGCGATGAGCAGGATCCCCAGAGCCGCCAGGCAGGCCACTGCCAGCCTCCGGCTGAATTTGAAGGATTTTACATACATGTTGCCACCCCTCCCATAGGACATCAATATTTCCCGGTGGGACATCTTATGCTGCAATACCTGTGACAATTCCTGAAAGGACGGGTACATCATGCTGCTGCGTCTGGATAAAATATTGGCAGATACCGGCCTCTGGTCCCGGAAAGAGGCACGCGCCCTGATCCGCGCCGGGCGCGTTTGGGCGTCGGGGACGCCGGTCATCGCGCCGGAGACCCGCTGGGACCCGGATACGGCGGTGCTCACGGTGGACGGCGTGCCCCTTGCTGTGAGCGTGCGGCACTATTTTATGCTCCACAAGCCTGCCGGCGTCCTCTCTGCCACGGAGGACCGGCGCCAGCACACTGTGCTGGACCTTCTGGGTCCGGCGGAACGGCGCATGGGCCTGTTCCCGGTGGGAAGGCTGGACAAGGATACCACGGGGCTCCTTCTCCTGACGGACGACGGCCCTCTGGCACACAAGCTCATCTCTCCCAAATACCATGTGCCCAAGGTCTATTTGGCGGATATCGACGGCAGGGCAGGGGAGGAGGATATCGCCGCCTTTGCTGCAGGGCTGGTGCTGGAGGACGGCAGTGTATGCCGGAGCGCAAAGCTGGAGGACTTGGGAGAGGGCCGGGTCCGCGTAACGCTCCAGGAGGGAAAATACCATCAGGTCAAACGGATGCTGGCCGCCCGGGGAAAGCCGGTGACCGCCCTCCATCGGGAGGAATTTGGCCCCCTGACGCTGGACCCAGCGCTGAGTCCAGGAAGTTATCGGCCACTTACCAAGGAGGAACGACAGGCGTTAGAAACCCTTTGTTAAAAATGCTATTGGCAGTTTTACCATACGACAGTGGAAGATTTTGTGCGTTGAGACAGGCGATTTCCCATTCCTTGAAAAAATTGCAAAAGGTTTTTTAAAAAATCTATTGAAAAACACAAAAAAATAAGTTATTATGTAAAATGGCTTATGACGTATGATACATAGACCGTTGAGAGGGAGGATAATCCTATGTCCAGCCGAATTTTCCAGAGCGTCATCGTGCAAATGAAAGAGGCCACGGACCGGTGCCTGGGCGTCATTGATGACCAGGGATTTGTTGTGGCTTGCAGTGAGCTTTCCATGATCGGCTCCCGCGTGGATGAGTTGCCGGACATCAACGGAGACGCCCCGGACCAGGTGCATGTGGCGGGCAACCGGACATTCAAACTCCTGGGAAGCCTCAGCTCTCAGTTTGACTACGCGGTATTTGTGGACGGGCGGGACGAAACCGCCCGGTGCGTCTGTATCCTCTCCGCCGTGGCCATTGGCGAGGCCCGGGAGAACTATGAGGAAAAGCACAACAAAGGAACTTTTGTCAAGAATATTATCTCCGACAACATCCTGCCGGGCGATATCTATGTCCGGGCCAAGGAACTCCACTTTGTCACAGACATTCCCCGGGCGGTGCTCCTGGTACGCCAGGTGAACAAATCCGACGTCTCCGCGGTGGAGATTATCCAGTCCCTGTTCCCGGACCGGCAGAAGGACTTTGTCCTGAGCATGAGCGAGTCGGATATTGTTGTCATCAAGGAGCTCAGCCCGGATTTCACCTCGGAGGACATCACTGCGATAGCCCGCAGCGTGGAGGACACCCTCACCAGTGAGCTGGGCGTCCGTACGGTTATCGGCATCGGCACCACGGCCCGGCATCTCCGGGAGCTGGCGGACCGCTACAAGGAAGCCCAGACTGCCATTGAGGTGGGAAAGGTTTTTGATACGGAAAAGAGCATCATCAACTACGAAAACTTGGGTATTGGGCGTATCATCTATCAACTCCCAACCACGTTGTGCGAGATGTTCCTGAGCGAGGTATTCAAGAAAAACCCCATTGAGTCCCTGGATCAGGAGACTCTTTACACGATCAACAAGTTCTTTGAGAATAACCTGAACGTTTCGGAGACCTCCCGGAAGCTCTTTGTCCACCGGAACACGCTGGTGTACCGCCTGGAGAAAATCAAAAAGCTCACGGGCCTGGATCTTCGGGAGTTTGACCACGCCATCATTTTCAAGGTGGCACTGATGGTGAAGAAATACCTCAACACTCAGGGCGGGAGATATTAAAGCGTTTCCCGCCGGGACACAGGAGGAGTTGCAAGCAGCTATGATCCATTTACAAGACGTGTCCGTGGTTTACCCCGCCGGGACTCACGCCCTGGAAGGCGTGAGCCTGGATGTGAACGCTGGGGAATTTGTGTTCCTGGTGGGCCCCTCCGGCAGCGGCAAGACCACTATGATGAAGCTTATGACCGGGGAGGTCCGTCCCACTTCCGGCACAGTGCAGGTAAACGGATTTGACATGGCCCGGGTAAAACGCCGGAACCTGCCGAAACTGCGCCGGACCCTGGGGGTCATTTTCCAGGATTTCCGGCTGATCGACAACAAAAATGTCTTTGAAAACGTGGCCTTTGCCATGCGTGTGGTGGGGGCCAAGACCAAGGACATCAAAGAGCGCGTACCCCATGTGCTGGAGCTGGTGGGGCTGAAGGGCCGGGAAAAGCGTCTGCCCCAGGAACTCTCCGGCGGCGAGCAGCAGCGCGTGGCCATCGCCCGGGCGCTGGTGAACGCCCCGGACATGATCATCGCCGACGAGCCCACGGGCAATCTGGACCCGGTGAAGAGCCTGGACCTGATGATGCTCCTGGAGCGGATCAACGAGATGGGGACCACCGTGGTGGTGGTCACCCACGAAAAGGAGCTGGTGAACGCATTTTCCAAGCGTGTGGTCTCCATAGAGGAGGGCCGCATCATCAGCGACGGATCGGACGGGTACTACGCCTATGAATAAGTTTGGATATTTGCTGAAAGAGGGCTTCAAAAGCATCTTTACCCATGGCTTCATGAGTTTCGCCTCAGTGACCATTATTATGGCCTGCTTGCTCATCATGGGCAGCTTTGGCCTTCTGGCCATCAACATCGACAACATGATCGGCGATCTGGAGAGCGAGAACCAGATCCTGGCCATCGTGGACGAGACCTACACGGAGGAGGAGGCCCGGGCCTTGGAGAGCCAGGTGGCCGCGGTGCCCAATGTGACCAGCGTGGAGTTCATCACCCGCCAGGAGGCCATGGACGACTTTGCCGAGCAGTATCCGGAGAAGGTCTTCGAGGGCATCGAGGCCAGCACCTTCCGGGACCGCTTTGCCGTGCATCTGGATGACCTGAGCCTCACGGCGGAGACCTCCCAGGCCCTCCGGGAGATCGAGGGCATCGCCGAAGTGAGCGACAGTCTGGAGATCGCAAACGGCTTTGTCACCGTGCGGAACGTGGTCTCCGGCGTGAGCATGGTCCTGGTGCTGATTTTGGTCATCGTCTCCATCTTTATCATGGCCAATACCATCAAGCTCACCACCTACGGCCGGCGGGAGGAGATCGCCATCATGCGCATGGTGGGCGCCACCAACGCCTTTATCCGCTTCCCCTTCCTGGTGGAGGGCCTGATCTTGGGCCTGATCGGCGCGGTGCTGGCGTTCTTCATCGAGTGGGGCGTATACGACGTGGTCTTTGACCGGATTATGGCCGGCTTGGTCGGAAACATCGTGGAAATTCTTCCGTTTACAACTTTGATGCTTCCGGTGCTTATTATATATCTGGGTATTGGCGTTTTTGTGGGCGCTTTCGGCGGCCTGATCGCCATACGTAACTACCTGAAGGTCTGACCTCTCGGATTCGGGAAGGAGCATTACCATGATGAGAAAACACCAAAGAAAGATTATCTCCGGACTGGCTATCGTGCTGGTAGTGGCGCTGGTCGCCTCGCTTTTGAGCATGATCCTGGCCACAGGCGCCGGCGCCGTCAGTCAGGCGGATGTAGATGCCCTGGAGAGCCAGAAGGCCGCCCTCCAGGCCGAGCAGGACGCCATGCAGGGCCGTATCGACGAACTCATGGCCCAGCAGGACGCCGTGCTCCAGCAAAAGGAGGCGCTGGACGAGCAGAACGAGCTCAACCGCCAGGAGCTGGAGATCATCAATGAGCAGATCGAGCTCTACGACCAGATGATCCTGGAGAAAGAGGCGGAGCTGGAGGATGCCATCGCCGCCGAGGAACATCAGTCGGAGCTCTACCGGACCCGGATGCGCGCCATGGAGGAAAACGGCGAGCTGGGCTATCTCTCCGTACTGTTCCAGTCCGCCAGTTTTTCGGACCTTCTCAGCAACATCACCATGATCCAGGAGGTCATGGAGTATGACGATCAGCTGGAAGAGGATTTGATTGCCGCCCGGGAACATGTGGAGGAAGTCAAGGCCGAGTATGAGGCGACCCAGGAGCGCCAGCGGGAAAAGAAAGCGGAACTTCTGGAGGAAAAGGAGAAGCTGGAGGCCGATATCGAGGCCGCTTACCTCCTTTTGAGCGATGTGGAGAGCAACCTTGCCGCCGTCCAGGCCGCCTTTGAAGAGGGTGAGGCCCAGATGGACAGCCTGAGCAATGAGATCACCGCCATGCTGCAGGAGATTGCCGCCCAGGAGCAGGCGGCGCAGGAAGCCGCCGGCGGCAACCCCCAGGGTCCCGCCAGCGCCAACGGCTCCGGCAGCTTCACCTGGCCTCTGCCGGGCTACGCGGCCAGCGATACATATGGCCCGCGGCTGCACCCCATTCTGGGTTATGTGCGTAACCACGCCGGCGAGGATATCGGCGCCCCCTCCGGTACGCCCATCCTGGCAGCCGACAGCGGCACGGTGGTCACCAACACATATAATGCCGGCGGCTACGGCAACTATGTGGTCATCAATCACGGCAACGGCTACGCCACACTGTATGGCCATATGTCCAGCTCTGCCGTGACCCTGGGCCAGACCGTTGCCAAGGGCCAGGTGATCGGCTATGTGGGCTCTACCGGTCTTTCCACCGGGCCCCACCTGCACTTTGAGGTGCGCTACAACGGCGCCTTGACCGATCCCCTTTCCTACAGCTACTCTTGATTTCCGACCTGCCCCTCCGGGGGTGGCGGATCGAATGGAAAATCGGGCAGCGGCACGCCTCCGGGCGGCGCCGCTGTCCGCTTTTCCCACCTCTGCCTTTCAACAGAAAACTTGCTTGACAGGGCGGGGTTTCCTTCGTATAATACTGCTCAGTATCCGTAGAATTGGATAGGATCCATATCTCAAAATTTCTAGCAGCATTAATTTCGAGTATCATGAGCAAGAAGGTGGATGTAATGGCAGCGGAATCCAGATTCAAAATGAGCCAGGAGCGTCTGGACGAGATCAAGCAGGAACTGGAGTACCTGCAGACCGTGCGGGAAAAGGAAGTCTCCGAGCAGATCAAAGAGGCCCGGAGCTTCGGTGACCTTTCAGAAAACAGCGAGTACGACGAGGCCAAAACGGAGCAGGGCAAGCTTTACTCCAAGATCGCCGAACTGAAAAACCTGATTGATAACGCGGAAATTATTGAAAAGAGCGCTTCCGACGGCGCCGTCAGCTTGGGCTGCCGGGTGAAGGTGCTGGATCTCCAGGAAAATCTGGAGGAGGAGTACCAAATCGTCGGTTCCCAGGAGGCCAACCCCATGCAGGGGCGCATTTCGGATGACAGCCCCTTTGGCCGCGGCCTGATTGGCCATGCAATTGGGGAAAACGTCGTGGTGGAGGCCCCCGCGGGACAGCTGCATTTCCGCATTTTGTCCATTGAACACTGACTTTGATTTTGGGAGCGAAAGAGATGAGCGACGAGACACGCAGCCCACAGCCGGAGACCCAGGACCTGAGCGAAATTCTGCGCATCCGCAGAGACAAGCTGACCAAGCTCCAGCAGGAGGGGCGGGACCCCTTCGCCGTCACCCGGTTTGACCGCACCGGCTTTACTGCGGATATCCGCGCAGCCTTTGAGGAAACCGGGGAAGAGGCCGAATGCCGCATCTGCGGCCGCCTGATGTCCAAACGGGACATGGGCAAGGCTTTTTTTGCGGATCTGCAGGATGACCGTGGCCGGATCCAGCTCTATGTCCGGATCAATGATCTGGGGGAGGAGCTGTTCAACGAGTTCAAAAAATGGGACATCGGGGATATTATCGGCGTGGAGGGTTTTGTCTTCCGCACGCGCCGGGGCGAGATTTCCGTCCATGCCCGGAAGGTGCGGCTCCTGGCCAAAAGCCTGCGGCCGCTGCCGGAAAAATTTCACGGGCTCACCGATGTGGAAACCCGCTACCGCCAGCGCTATGTGGACCTGATCATGAATCCGGAGACCCGGCGGATCTTTGAGATCCGCAGCCGCTTCATCCGCCATGTCCGCAGCTTCCTGGACGCCCGGGGCTATATGGAGGTGGAGACCCCGGTTTTGAACACCATCTCCGGCGGCGCCACCGCCCGGCCCTTTATCACCCACCACAACACCCTGGACATCGACATGTACATGCGCATCGCCACGGAACTGCATCTCAAGCGGCTCATTGTGGGCGGCATAGAGCGTGTGTATGAGATTGGCCGGATTTTCCGGAACGAGGGCATGGATACCAAGCACAACCCGGAGTTCACCACGGTGGAATTGTATCAGGCGTACGCCGATTTCCATGATATGATGGACCTCTTTGAGGAACTTCTCAGCTCCGCCGCTCGGGACATCCTGGGTACGTATCACCTGGAGTGGCAGGGGGAGCAGCTGGATCTTACGCCCGGCTGGCCAAGACTCACCATGGCCGATGCGGTCAAGGAACATACGGGCCTGGACTTTATGGCCATTTCCGATGACGCCGGGGCTGTGGCCGCTGCCAAGTCCATTGGGGTGGAAATTCCCGCCAACAAGCCCGCCACCTGGGGCAACGCCCTGTACGAATGCTTTGACCAGAAGGTGGAGGAAAAGCTTATCCAGCCCACATTCATCACCATGCACCCGGTGGACGTGTCCCCGCTGGCCAAGCGCTCCGCCAATGACCCGCGCCTCACAGAGCGTTTTGAGCTCTTTATCTGCCGCAGCGAGATGGGCAACGCCTTCTCCGAGCTGAACGACCCCATTGACCAGAAGGAGCGCTTTCGCCGCCAGGTGGAGCTCCGGGCCCGGGGCGACGATGAGGCCGGCATGATGGACGAGGACTATATCAACGCACTGGAATACGGTATGCCGCCCACCGGCGGCCTGGGCATCGGCATTGACCGCTGCGTCATGCTTCTAACCAACAGCGCCTCTGTACGGGACGTGATTCTGTTCCCCACTATGAAGCCTCTGGGTGACTAATTCGCTCAAAACACACGATATAGAGTGATTTTGATTAAAACAAACACTATATATTGTGCTTTTGCTGGATCGTGTTTTTATCTTACCACAGCGTTACCACATTTGCCGAAAATACCACATGAAAATGTGGTAGAACCGAAAAGCAAAATCCGACTGAATTTAGGGAGCTGGCCTTGTGCTGGCTCCCTATTT
>CALWOS010000136.1 GCA_944383185.1 uncultured Oscillospiraceae bacterium | reverse complement strand
TCGAATACGGGGCGATTCTGGCGCCTGGTGCGCACGAGGGGTGGCGCTGTCGTCCCTACTGTATCACATGGCCTGCGCCCCGGGCAAGCCTATCTGCGTAAAATTTCCTTCCCCACCGGACAGAATCTTGCGTTTTCCCTCTTGACAAACAGGGGCGCCTGCTATATGATTTGAAGGGTTAGTAATTTCTAACTTTTTTCTTCCGCCTGAGTTATCAAAAACTAACTACCAGGCGTGCAGAGGAATTTCCGCCGGAAGCAGGTGAAGGATATGACATTGGTTGACGCGCAGGAAGGAAAGGAATACATTGTCCACAAAGTGGACACCGACGACGAGGAGCTCGACGCCTTTCTCTTCTCCCTGGGCTGCTATGCCGGAGAGCCCATCACCGTAGTCGCCCACCGGAAAGGCGGCTGCGTGGTGTCCATTAAGGACGGCCGGTACAATATTGACAGCCAGCTGGCCGGAGCCATCGTCGTCCAGGACTGACTGTCCCGGGCGGACATGGCGCTGCGCCCATGCAAAATACAAAAAGGAGGTTTTACTGCGCCCGGGAGTTAGTTATATTTAACCAAATTCCCCGCGCTGTAACATATAACAACTCCCAAAGGATTTCATAAAAAGAGGAGGAAAGTCTTATGCGCATTGCCCTGACAGGCAACCCGAACTCAGGCAAGACCACCATGTACAACGCCCTTACCGGGCGGAATGAAAAGGTGGGCAACTGGGCGGGCGTAACCGTGGAAAGAAAGGAACACCCCATCAAAAAGACCTACACCAGCTCTGCAGAGGAGCTGGTGGCGGTGGATCTCCCCGGTGCGTATTCCATGTCCCCGTTCACATCGGAGGAGAGCATCACCAGCTCCTATGTCCGCCACGAGCACCCCGACGCCATCATCAACATCGTGGACGCCACCAATCTCAGCCGCAGCCTCTTTTTCACCACCCAGCTTCTGGAGCTGGGCATCCCGGTGGTGGTGGCCCTGAACAAAAGCGACATCAACGCGAAAAAGCAGACCGTGATCGACGCCGCCGCCCTCTCCCAGAAGCTGGGCTGCCCGGTGGTGGAGACCATATCCACCTCCGGGGATGGGCTGAAAGCCGTGGTGGACGCCGCCGTGGCGTGCAAAGGCCGGCGCCAGATCGCGCCCTATTCCCAGGGAGACATCGACCTCACAGACAAAAAGGTGGTGGAAGACGCCGACCGCCGGCGCTTTGCCTTTGTCAACCAGCTGGTAAACCAGGTGGAAAAACGGAAAATCCTCACCCGGGAAAAAGGGACCGGGGACGCTATTGACGCGGTGCTCACCAACAAGTTTGTGGGCATCCCCATTTTCGCCGTGGTGATGTTCCTGGTGTTCCAGATCTCCCAGGTCTGGGTGGGGCCCCCCATCGCCGACACCCTGGTTGCCTGGATCGAGAGCTTCCAAGGCTGGGCCGGGGACATGCTCGCCAATGCCAGCCCCCTGCTGAGCGCGCTGCTGGTGGACGGCATCATCGGCGGCGTGGGCGCCGTGGTAGGTTTCCTGCCCCTGGTTATGGTCATGTACTTCCTCATCGCCCTCCTGGAGGATTGCGGATACATGTCCCGGGTGGCCGTGGTGCTGGACCCCATCTTCAAAAAAGTGGGCCTCTCCGGCAAGTCCGTCATCCCCTTTGTCATCGGCATCGGCTGCGCCATCCCCGGCGTCATGGCCAGCCGCACCATCCGCAACGAGCGGGAGCGCCGGGCCACCGCCATGCTGACCCCCTTCATGCCCTGCGGGGCCAAGATCCCCGTGATCTCCCTCTTTGCCGGGGCCTTCTTTGACGACGCCGGCTGGGTGAGCTTTGTGATGTACTTCACGGGCATCATCCTCATCTTCCTGGGCGCGCTGCTGGTGAGCAAGATCTCCGGGTATAAAAACCGCAAGTCCTTCTTCATCATCGAGCTGCCGGAGTACAAAGCGCCCTCCCTCTGGTTCGCCTTCAAGGCCATGTGTGCCCGGGGCTGGGCCTACATAGTCAAGGCCGCCACCATCATCCTTTTGTGCAACACCGCTGTACAGATCATGCAGACCTTCAACTGGAGCTTCCAGGTGGCCGAGACCGCCGACAGCTCCATCCTGGCCTCCATCGCCGGCCCCTTCGCCTATCTGCTGGTACCCATCGTGGGCGTCCTCAGCTGGCAGCTAGCCGCCGCCGCGGTCACGGGCTTCATCGCCAAGGAGAACGTGGTGGGCACCCTGGCGGTGTGCTTCGTGGGGCTGGAAAACTTCATCGACACCGACGAGCTGGCCATGATCGAGGGCGCCGGCGGCGAGGTGGCGGGCATCATCGCCATCACCAAAGTTGCCGCCCTGGCCTACCTGATGTTCAACCTCTACACGCCCCCCTGCTTCGCGGCCATCGGCGCCATGAACAGCGAGATGAAAAGCGCCAAGTGGCTCTGGGGCGGCATCGGCCTCCAGCTGGGCACCGGCTACACCGTAGGCTTCCTGGTTTACCAGGTCGGCACCCTCATCACCACCGGCAGCCTGGGCGCCGCCTTTGTCCCCGGCCTCATCGCCGTGCTGGCGTTTGCCGCCATCCTGGTGTATCTCTGCCGCCGGACGGACCGGGAGCTGAAGCAGGAATACGCCTTAAGCGGGGTGAAATAAGCCATGACCGACTGGATTATTATCGCCGTACTTGTGGTGATCGTGGGCGCCGCGGCCCGGTATGTCTGGAAGGCAAAGAAAAGCGGCAAAAAGTGCATCGGCTGCCCGGACGGCTGCTCCTGCGGCGGCGCAAGCTGCCAAAGCGGACACCACGGCGCGAAGTCCTGAGCCCAGCGGCAAAAAGCCAAGGCCCATTTTGACAAAGCCACGCTTCCGAAAAATCGGAAGCGTGGCTTTGAGGTTGTCAAAAAACCTTCGGAGAATTCGCGGCCACAGCCGCGAACAAAGTGGGATCCGTTTTTCCCGGGGACATGTGCCTCGGGAAAAACACTTCTCGCGGAGCGCGCGTGGGCTTTGTACGCCCTGGCGGACAAAGCCTGCGCGAAGCGGAGTGGGATTCCCCTTTTGTCAAAGAAGGCTCTGCCTTCTTTGACAAGCTAAAAGCCGCGCTTCCGAAAAATCGGAAGCGCGGCTCTCTTTGCTGCCCTATTGGAAGCGGCCCAGGAGCCCCGCCAGGGGCGCGATGATGGCCGCCAGGTCCGCGATGGCGGCGTTGAGGCTTTCAATATCGATGTTCCCCACGATATCCAGGCTGGCGTTCACACCTTCCTCCAGGGCCGCCCAATCGATCTGGCCCATCTGGACAGTGAGGGACTCCAGCTCGCCGGCAATGGCCTCCGTCTGCCGGAGCAGGGTGTCCAGCCGCGCGGCCTGGGTGAGCAGCAGGACAGTAAAAATCAGCACCAGCACAAAAATGGCCACCGCCGCCACGGCGATAATCCGCAGCCAGAACTCCGTACGGTTTCCCCGGTTTTCCATATGCGATCCTCCTTCGCCTGATTGTTCCACAAAGTATATGCGCCGCTGGGCGGAAACGGAACAAGCCCCGCCCGGAAAACGCGCCGTCCCGTCAGGGGATGCACCTGTCCATCTCCGCTCCCGGAACGCAGGCGAGCCAGCGCTTCATGTCCCGCCAGATGCCGTCCATTTCCTCCCTGGGGATACCCCAGATCGCGGCGCTGGAGTTGACGCAGTGGACAAAAAGCTCCATGGGGTCATATTTCTCCGGATACTCGCAGAGCATGCGCATGCAGCTCATGATATAGCCGTACACCGAAGCAAAGGCCATTTGCGGGATCTTTCTTTTATCCCAAAAAGCGCCCCACATAACCTCATAACAGGCATAATAGAAGTAGGAAAAGTCCATTTTCCCGGTGTAAACCGGGAAGTCCCGGCAGCACTGGAGCACAAAGCGCCGCAGCTTCGGGTCGTCGTGGGCCTGGCGCCAGAAAATACACATGGCAAGAAGGTAGTGGTACCGGCTGTCCGGGCAGTACTTTTCCGCCAGACGCTTGCAGGAGATGAAATACTCCCAGTGGACCTCGTAACGCAGGGCGTCCTTGGTTTTGAAATGGTAGTATATGGTGCTGCGGTTCACATAGGCGGCGGCACAGAGGTCTCCATAGCTGGTCTCCTGGTAACCCTTTTCATAAAACAGCCGTTTGCCGGCGTTGACAATCGCCCGGCGGGTGGTCGCGCCGTTTTCATAGTTTGACATAAGGGCTCCTCCGCTCCAAATCTGACAAAAGGCGGCCTTTGTTGGAACTTGGGGAAAACCACACGGGGTTCATTGTATTCTCTGTGAATTTATTGTAGCATGATATGTGGGCCGCGTCAATCCGACACGGCCTGCGGACGAAATCGTAAGGAGGGATTCCATGGAAACGAACAAGCTGTTTCAGGAGAAGTATGAAAACTTCCAGAAGGCCGTCAACCGGCAGGAGGCTGCCTATGTGCCCAACGCCATGACCAACAACGGCGGCGGTTTCTTCTGGGGCGGGAAAACCGCGTTCGACGTGGCGGGAGACCATGAGGCCTACGCAAAGGCCATCAGTTCCTTCCTGGACGAGACGTGGATGGACGGGCAGGTATTATCCGGCCTGACCACGACGCCCCGCCTGAGCACCACCTTCCCCACCGCGGAAAACCGCTTTGCCGAGGACGGGACGCTGACCCATCTCCAGGTCCCGCACATGCAGCCGGACGAGTACGACCAGCTGATCGCGGATCCCCGGGCCTATATCGCCAACGTGCTGCTGCCCCGGAAATATCCCTACCTCTTTGAAAACCGGGAAAAGACCAAGGACATCCTGAAGACCTACGCGGAAGAGCAGTTCGACAACTTCGTGGTGCAGATGCCCTACACCAACCAGTACATGAAGGACCACTACGGCGTTTACACCTTTGTCAACCTATGCATGCTCAACACGCCCCTGGACCACATTTTTGACTACTTCCGCGGCTTCCGGGGCACGCTGACGGACCTGCGCCGCTATCCCGACAAGGTCAAGGCCGCCCTGGACGCCATCTGGGAGTACAAGACCGCCGCCATGGTGGCCGCCCCCTATAACGCCGCCGCCGGCTACGCCTTCCAGCCCTGCCACATCCCCGCCTACCTGAGCCCCAAACAATTCCGGGAGTTCTACTGGCCCTATGAGAAACGGCTCATCGAGTGGGTCCACAGCTATGGCGGCAAGATCTTCCTGGTCATGGAGGGCCGCTGGGAGAACATCTGGGACTGCTTCCTGGAGGTCCCCAAGGACTCCCTGGTGCTGAACGTGGACGACGACGATATCCTCAAAGTCAACGAGGTGCTGGGCGGCCACCAGATCCTCTGCGGCGGCCTGAAGCTGGGCGACACCCGGCTGAAGACCTTCGAGGAGATGAAGGACGACATCAAGCGGGTCATCGACACCTGCGCCCCCGGCGGCGGCTTTATTTTCTGCGCCGACAAGGGCTTCGTTCCTCCCGGGGACGTGAACCGCACCCTGATCGAGTGCTACAACTTCGCCCACGAGTATTCCAAGAAATAACGCACAGGAGGGAACAACCATGACAAATCTCGAATATTTGCAGTCCGTTGTGGACGAGCTGATGGCCGACACGGAGTGGGAGCTGCCGCCGGAGCAGCGCATCTTCCTTGTAAACAACCTGGAGTGGAGCCTGCTGGGCCTGTAAGCGGGGCGGACGTATGATCATCATCGGTGAAAAGATCAACGGGGCGATCCCCTCCATCAAGGAGGCCATCGCCCGGCGGGACGAAAGCCTGATCCTCGAGCGCACCAGGGCCCAGGCGGAGGCCGGGGCAGACTTCCTGGACTGTGCGCCCTCCACTTCCACGGATGTGGAGTATGAGACCATGGTGTGGCTCATCCGGCTCATGCAGGGCGTCACGGACGTGCCCCTGTGCATCGACTCCCCCAACGCCAAGCTGCTGGCCCGCATTCTGGAGGAGGGGCATGTGAACAAGCCCGGCATGGTGAATTCCGTCAACGAGGAGGGGACCAAGTGCGAAACCATCTTCCCCCTCATCGCCGGGACGGACTGGAACGTCATCGGCCTGACCTGCGACCAGGACGGCATCCCCGCCGACCCCGGGAAGAAAGTGGAGATCGCCAAGCGCATCATCGACAAGGCGGACCACTACGGCGTGAAACTTTCCAACCTCCACATTGATCCCTGCGTCATGGCCCTGGCGACCATGCCCAGCTCCATGGAGGATTTTGCCCTCTGCATCGAGCGCATCCACGCCTACGCCCCGGAGGTGAAGGTCACCGGCGCCATCAGCAACATCAGCTTTGACATGCCCGCGAGAAAATATGTCAATATGAACTGCATGGCCTACGCCATCGCCGCAGGGCTGGACAGCGCCATCATGGACCCCTGCTCCCAGGATATGATGGGCACCATCTTCGCCTGTGAGGCCCTCCGGGGCCGGGACAAGGGCGGCAGGAAATACAACCGGGCTTACCGCCAGGGCAAGTTCGGCCAGAAGAAATAAGGAAAAGGAGCTTTCGATATGATTGATTTTGAAAAACTGGCCCAGGCTATGGGCGACCTGGACGAGGACAGCGTCCAGGAGCAGATCCGGGCCGTCGCCACCCCGGAGGAGGCCAACCAGGCCATGGACGCCTGCCAGAAGGGTATGAACACCGTGGGTAAAATGTTCGAGGATGGGGAATACTTCGTGGGCGACCTCATTTTTGCCGGCGAGATCATGACAGACGCGGTGAATGTGCTCAAGCCCCTGCTCGTCTCCGGCGGCAGCGGCGGCAGCAAGGGAAAGATGATCATCTGCACCGTGAAGGACGACCTCCACGACATCGGGAAAAACATCGTCCGCTCCATGCTGGAGGCGGCGGGCTTCGAGGTGATTGACCTGGGCATTGACGTGCCCCCGGAGAAGATCATCGAGACCATCAAAAAGGAGAACATCAAGATCGTGGCCCTCTCCGGCGTGCTGACCCTGGCGCTGGATTCCATGCGTGACACCATCCAGGCCATCCGGGACGCCGGCCTGAAGGATGTGAAGGTCATTGTCGGCGGCTGCCCCGTCAACGAAGACACAGCCAAGGCCATGGGCGCGGACGACTGGGCCTACAGCCCCCAGAAAACTGTCAAGATCTGCTCCGCCTGGGCCGCCGCGCAATAACAAAATACAAACAGCCTCCGTTTTCCCAAAAACCGGGCGGCGCCGCTTTTCGCCGGCGCTGCCCGGTCCATTTCTTGTAAGCCGCCTGGCAAAGCCATTGGGAATAAGCTGCATATGCCGGGGCCTTTGTACGCGCGCCTTTTGGATGCAAGCACCCTGATGTGCCCGGCATATGCCGCGGCGCCCCTGGCTTTCACGGCCGGGCAGAGCCCACGCAAAGCGCGCCGGAACCCCCGCGCGCTTCCCCGTACCGGTGTCCCCACAGCGGAAAATAAGGTAGACTATACTGAAATTCAGCCTGTCCCATACGATATATCCGGGAGGCGCCTGCCAGAGTCGGCAGGCGCCTCTTTACCATAGCTTTTTTCTATTTCTATCTATGTGATATAAGTATTTGCAATCAGCAGAAGGCCGGCCTATACTGCAATCATAGAGCAGCACCCGTCTTGAGAAGGAAGGAAAATTTATGGAGCGATTGTGGGACCTGTGTGTGGCGTCCTTCTGGCAGATCTTGATCCCCGGACCGACCATGACGATTCCCTTGACCATACTCTCGTTTGCCATCGCAATGGTCCTTGCGGTGGCGGCGGCCCTGGTCCAGTTTGCAAGGTTGCCGGTTCTGCGGCAGATAGCCCGGTTTTACATCTGGGTCATCCGGGGCACGCCGCTGCTGGTGCAGCTGTTTGTGGTGTTCTTCGGCCTGCCTCACGCGGGCATTCTGATCAACGCCTTCCCGGCGGCGGTGATCGTGTTCTCCGTGAACCAGGGGGCCTACTGCGCGGAGACCGTCCGCGCCGCCCTGGAGTCCGTGCCGGCAGGGCAGCTGGAAGCGGCGGAGTGCGCGGGCCTCACCTGGGGGCAGTCCATCCGGCGGATCGTACTGCCCCAAGCCCTGCGCACGGCGTTTCCGCCCCTGTCCAATTCCCTGATCGGACTGGTGAAGGACACTTCCCTGGCCTCCAACATCACGGTGGTGGAGATGTTCCTGGCCGCCCAGCGGATCGCGGCCCGGACGGCGGAACCGCTGGCGCTGTACATAGAAGTGGGCGTGATCTACCTGATCTTCTGCACCGTGCTCACCAAGCTGCAGCGCGTGGGAGAAAAGCGGCTGCGCGTCTATGGTTGAGGGAGGTAACGCCATGCTGGAAGTGAAAAACATTCAAAAGTCCTTTGGGAAGCTGGAAGTCCTGAAGGGCGTGGACCTCCAGGTCGGCAAAGGGGATGTGGTGGCGATTCTCGGCCCCAGCGGCTCCGGCAAAACCACGTTGCTGCGGTGCATGAATTTTCTGGAACGGGCGGACGGCGGAACTTTGGTTTTCGATGGGGAACACTACGATTTCCCCCAGATTTCCAAAAAGGACGTTGTCCGCCTCCGGAAAAAGACGGCGTTCGTGTTCCAGGACTACAACCTGTTCCGCAACAAAACGGCCCTGCAGAATGTGACGGAGGGGCTGATTATTGGCCGGAAAATGCCAAAGGCCCAAGCTGTGGAAACCGGGGAGAGGGCCTTGGAAAAGGTCGGCCTGCTGGACCGCCGGGACGCCTACCCCAGCCAGCTCTCCGGCGGCCAGCAGCAGCGGGTTGCCATTGCCAGGGCCATCGCCGTCCAGCCGGAGATCATCTATTTCGACGAGCCCACCTCCGCTCTGGACCCGGAGCTGACCGGAGAGGTACTGGCTGTGATGCGCACGCTGGCGGACGAAGGGATGACCATGCTGGTCGTCACCCATGAGATGGGCTTTGCCCGGCATGTGTCCAACAAAGTGGTCTTCATGGAACACGGCGAAATTGTGGAGTGCGGCGAGTCCCACAGTTTTTTTGATCATCCGAAGCAGGCGCGCACCAGGGCGTTTTTGCAAACGCTCAGCGGGGAATTGACCCATGCCGGTTAAAAGGCCGCCGGCTTCCGCGGCACGCCCTGGCCCCCCTGGCGCTGGAACGTAAGCAATCCCGTGCATAAGTAAGAAAGGCATGTGACGTTTCAAGATGTGGCTTCATCCTCTCTCCGCGGAATCTGTGGAGGAAAATCTAAAGGACGCCGGCTGTCCGGACGCGTTCATCCAGTCCTTTCTGGCCCACTATTCCACCAGTACCCCATCCCAGCAGATCCAATGGCTCCATGGGCAGCAACAAAAGCTGCTGGAGCAGCTCCATGACAGCCAGAAGCATTTGGACCGCCTGGACTATCTCTGCTATCAGATCCGGAAGCACGCCGAGGTGAAAGACTCGTGATTCCGGCAAACCGGTTTTGGCGGCCTTCGCTGGAACCCGAGGCCGAGGCGCGTGATGAAGCGCCTCCCGCTCCATTCCATAGCAGATAAGCATGCAGCTGAATACGCAATAAGCATAGAGCAAGACAGCATAAACTATCGACACCGCACCGGAATTCTGTTATTCTATAGTCACCGATGCGGTGTCTGGGCTTTGAGAAGGGAAGGCAATTCTCTGTGAAAAGAAGCTTGCACTGTGTCCCACGCCGTCGGTTGTGGCGAGCACAATATCCACCTACGCATACCTAAAAACTGACGATGTAATTGGAAAATTTCTGTCGTTCAAAACGATTCCGCAAGAAATCTGAAAAGGAGATGTCAGCATGAAAGCAAAGGTTTACTTTTCCAGAGAAATCAGCCCGGAAAAGGTCCTCGCCATGTACCGCGCTTTGGGCGTGGACCTGCCCGGCAAGGTGGCTGTAAAGGTTCACTCCGGGGAGAAAGGCAACCAGAACTTCCTGCGTCCGGAGTTCTGGCGGCCCATGGTAGAGGCCGTCCACGGCACCATCGTGGAGTGCAACACCGCATACGGCGACGCGTCGGGCGGCGTGCGGGATCACACGCAGTCCCACCAGAAACTCCTGGAAGAGCACGGCTGGACCAAATATTTCGACGTGGACCTGATGGACGCCGAGGGGCCGGATGTGGTCTGGCCCATCCCAGGCGGAAAGGTCCTCAAGGAAAACCATGTGGGCAAGCACATTTTGAACTATGACTCCATGCAGGTGCTGGCCCATTTCAAGGGGCATCCCATGGGCGGCTACGGCGGCGCGCTCAAGCAGCTTGCCATTGGATGCGCCTCCCGCGCCGGCAAAGCGCTGATCCATTCCGCCGGCAAAACCGACGACCGCTATGAGACCTGGCAGCACCACGCCAGCAGCGTCGCTTTCCCGGAAGCGATGGCGGACGCCGCTTCCAGCGTAGTGGCGCATTTCCAGGGAAAAATCGCCTTTATCAACGTGATGAAGAATCTCTCTGTAGACTGCGATTGCTGCGCCGTGGCCGAGGATCCCTGCATGAAGGACATCGGCATTCTCGCCTCTCTGGATCCTGTGGCCATTGACCAGGCCTGCATCGACCTGGTGCTGGCCTCCGACGACCCCGGCAAGGCCCATTTCATGGAGCGGGTGAACAGCCGCAACGGCATCCACACCATTGAGGCCGCCGCCGAACTGGGGTTCGGCGCCCGGGAATACGAGCTCGTGGAAATGTAACCGGCATTGGGGAGGGAAGCATTGTGAGCAAAACACTGGTAGCTTACTTTTCCGCCAGCGGCGTCACCGGAAAGGCGGCCAAAGAAATTGCCGCGGCCATCGGCGCGGATCTCTATGAGATCCGCCCAAAAGAGCCCTATACGGAGGCGGATCTGAACTGGATGAACCCCAAGAGCCGCAGCAGCGTGGAGATGAACGATCCGGCCAGCCGGCCGGCCATCGCCGGGCCGGCTGTGGACCCGGCGCAGTACGATACGGTACTGCTGGGCTTTCCTATCTGGTGGTATGTGGAGCCGCGGATTGTGGACACCTTCCTGGAGAGCCATGATTTTTCCGGGAAAACCATCATCCCCTTCGCCACCTCTGGCGGCAGCGGGATCGAAAAGGCGGAGCAGAGCCTCCGGGCCCGCTGCCCCCAGGCGGCCTGGAAAGCGGGGAAACTGCTGAACCGCACGGACGCGGGGAAATGGGCGCGGGCGCTTTGAAGTCCCGCGCCTGCCCGGAACGGCGGCGCAGTCCCTGGCGTGTAACGTGTCGAAAAAGCCGTGCCATACAAAACCTTGTATGGCACGGCTTTTCCCGTGTGCTGTCTCCCAGCGCAGGGCGCTCAGGCGCCTTGGCCGGGGGCTGTCCTCTCCAGCATTGTGTGCAGGGACCGGAGAAACGCCTCCGCCGCTTTGGAAAATATCTGATATTTCTTCCAGACAATACAGGATGCGGCCTCCAGCGGCGGGTCCAGGGGCCGGAAGCACAGACCGCTCCCCTCCGTATGGACCAGTTTGTCCAGGCACAGTGCGTACCCCAGCCCCTCGTCCACCAGCAGAGAGGCGTTGTAGACCAGGTTATAGGTAGCCACCACGCGCAGCGCCGCAGGGTCCTTTTTCATCCATTGCGACA
>CALWOS010000135.1 GCA_944383185.1 uncultured Oscillospiraceae bacterium | reverse complement strand
ATAGCCCGGGTCCGGCCCCGCCCCGGCAAAGGGCGGGGTGAAGAGCCGCACGATGCTGTGGGGCCGGAGGAAGAGCTGCTCCACCGCCGCGTCCAGGGCCTGGCGCACATGTTCCGGGTCTGCCCCGGGACACAGGGCCGCAAAGCTCTGGGAGAGGCTGTCCAGGCGGCAGGCGGGGCTCTCCGCGCCGCCCAGGGGGTTCCCGTCGGCAAAGCGGCCCCGGAGGTACCACTGCCCATCCCAGGCGCCCTCCGCCGCCGCGGTGAGGGCCGCGGCCTCCTTGAGATAGCGCTGCCCGTCCTCCCCGGCCAGGGAGGCGAAGCTCCGGCATACCGCCGCGGTGAACCAGGTGAGCCAGACGCTCTCCCCGCCCACCCGGTCCATGCCGTCGTTCCAGTCCCCGCTGCCGAAGGCCATGAGCCCGCCTGGGCCGCGCTCCCGGGCCAGGGCCAGGTCCAGGGCGCGGCGGCCATGCTCCAGAATGGAGGCCGTCTCCCGGCTTTCCGGGAAGCGGTCGTAGCGGTCTGCCTCTCCGGCAGAGAGGGGCGGCCCTTCCAAAAAGGGCAGCGTTTCCTCCAAAAGACGTGTCTCTCCCCGGGAGCGGACATATTCTCCCAGGGCCCAGGGCAGCCACAGGAGGTCGTCGCTGCACCGGGTGCGCACGCCCCGGTCCCCGCCCGGCAGGACGTGCCACCAGTGGAGCACATCCCCCTCTACAAATTGGTGTCGGCAGGCGTTGCGGATGCTCTCCCGGGCCGGGGCCGGGTCCAGGGGCAGGAGGTTTACCGCGTCCTGGAGTTGGTCCCGGAACCCCAAGGCCCCGCCAGACTGGTACAGGCTGCTCCGGGCCAGGAGACGGCAGCTCAAGGCCGCGTAGGGCGCCCAGGTGTTCACCATGGCGTCCAGTGCCGGCAGGGGCGAGGAAATCTGGATGCGCCCCAGCTTTTCCCGCCAGAAGGCGCGGGTCTCCTCCAGGGCCCGGTGGGCCGCCTGAGGGGAACAGGCCTCCCCCTGGCCGCAGCCGCTGCTGAGCACCAGCTCGCCCCCAGCAGGGAAGGAGAGGGCCATTACGGATCCTGCGGTCCCGGCGTTTTCCCCGGGACGCGATCCCCAGGCGAAGAAGTTCAGCTCCGGGAAGATGCACCGGGGATTCCGCGCGACGCAGACGCCGCCGGCGTATTCCGCTTGGACGCAGCGCCCGTCCATCCCCGGGGCCAGGGAAGCGGAGACGCGCCAGAGGATGGTCCCCTCGCCGCCCTCCGTGCGGATCAAAAGGTGGCGCACGGCTCCTTCCATGGGGATAAAGGCGGTGACCTCCGCCCGGCGCGCGCCCCAGCGCCGTTCCCAGCGGGCCAAGCCGGGGCCGTAGCACACCCGGCTTTCCCCGTCCCCAGGGCAGGCGAAAAGGCTGTGCTCCGCCCCGTCAAAGCACCAGGCAAGGGTCTCCGGCCCCCGGACGGCCAAGGGCTCGTTTTCCCACGGAGTCAGGGGGCACTCCCGGGCGTTTTCGTACCAGAGATGTCCCGTGCCCGCGTCCGTGGCCAGGAAGGAGAGATGCCCGTTGGTGAGGACGTTGCTCCAGGCCCGGACCGGGAGGGAATCCGTGGCTTCAAAAACCACCTCTCCTTCCGGGAGCAGATGGTGCCGGGGCGTCTCCCGGCGCTGGGCCGGGGCGAAACGGCTCTCAAGGCGGCCCATGGGCTCCGGCGTCCCCTGGGGCCGGCCCTGGGCGTCCAACAGGAGGCCCGGCGCGGCCAGGAGCGCGTCCTCCAGGCCGCAGGAGAGAATGTGCACCCCGCCCCGGGCACCCAGGCTGGCCTCCAGATCCAGCTTCCGCAGCAGACCCTGGAGGGCGGTGCTCCGGGGCTGGAGGTAGGCGCCGGACTCCCCGGTACACAGTACCAGGTCGCATTTTACGCCGCAGTTGCGCAGCAGGGCGTGCCGCCCCAGGAGTTTCCGGCACAGGGGCAGGCAGGTGTCCGCCTCCGCGGAAAAGACCGCCAGGGGCAGGTCCCCGGAAAGGCCCAGCCGCCACAGCCCGTCCCGTCCCGGCGCACAGCGCCCCGATGCGGCGGCGTCTCCGGGCCGGGGGAACCAGAGGTAGGGCAGCCAGGACATGGCCGCGCCTATCTCCCCGGCGTCCATGGCGTAGAGCCGGGCGGAGATCTCCGGCAGGGTGGAGCCGGTCTCAGGGCCCAGGCACAGCCTTGCCCCCTGGAGGGCCTCCGCCGCAGTATCCCCCATGCACAGGCTCAGCCGGAGCTGCACCGTCTCCCCGGCGGGAAGGGCCAGAGGAATGGCGGCCCGGAGGGGACCGTCCACCTGCCAGCCCTGACAGGCCTGGGGCACGTGAATGGGGCGGTCCGCTGCTAGGGCAAGATATCGGGCTCTCTGCTGCCCACGGGGCAGACGGAAGACGGTGACCGCCCCGTCCAGGGCCTGGATCTCCCGGCCCAGCCGCCAGAAGGATTTGTGGTTTCCATAATCTTCTTCTTTTGCCAGCACTGGTTCCAGTTCTGCCACCAGTTCGCCCTGGGTGCTCCGCGCCGTGCGCAGAGAGAGGCGCCGGAGTTCCCCCGGCAGGCTGGCGGAGACGGAGACAGCCAGATCCAGCTCTATGGCTGTTTCCCTCCGGGAAAAAAGAGCGTTTTCTCCAGAAAAAGCAAAAGAAGTTTTTATATTCTCCAAATCAGAAAAAGGGAAGAGCAGTTCTCGCTGCCCCTCCGCCTCCCAGTAGAGGCGCAGGCCTCCATCCAGATCCTGAGGATGCTCCGGGGCGCGGTAGGGCAGCACGCTGGAACACCGGGCGGCGCAGAGCCCCTGGCTAGTTAACATAATAGAATATGCGCCGTTGGAGAGGACACAGCTTGCCGGCGCCTCTCCGAGGCGGTTGTCCCCCGCCAGGCTCCAGGGGGCCTGGCCCGGGCCGGGGCGCCGGGGGCGGCGCTCCCCCTGCTCTTCCCGGCGGCGCAAGAGAATGCCGCCCATAGGCACCCGTTCTTCCAGAAGACTGCGATAGGCCGCCATAGCCGGGTGGGCCAGAAAGCGCTTCACATTCCGCTGGTCCAGCAGGCAGTTGGCGATGGAAAGCATGCTCATCCCCAGGTGGTGGCTCATGACGCAGCGCACCGGTTGGGGCCGCCGCCCGCAGCGGCCGGGGGTGCAGTCCAGGGCCTCCCAGAAGCCCCAGGGGCCCCGCATTTCCAGCTTTTCCATGCGCTTCAGGTTCCGGACGGCCCCCCGGCGGTCCAGCCCCAGGGCCAGAAAGCTGCTGTAGGGAGAGAGGACCAGCTCCTGGTCCATCCCCCGCTTCAGGGCCAAAGACGCGCAGCCGTGAGCCTTGTAGCGGTAGTTGAGGTTTCCGTCCAGGGCGCAGTAGGCGCTCTCGGAGATGCCCCAGGGCTTCCCCGGCGGGACCCGGCGCTTTTGGGCGAAGAGGCAGAAGCGGGCGCTCTCATAGAGCAGGGAATTCCTCCGGCAGGGGAGAAAGAGCTCCGGCATCAGGTATTCAAACATGGAGCCCGTCCAGCTGGCCATGCCCCGGTAGCCGTCCAGGGACACCTGGGCCCGGCTGAGGCGCCGCCAGTGCCGCCGGTCCACGTCCCCCCGGGCGATGGCCACATAGGCCGTGAGCCGGGCCTCGCTGGCCAGAAGGTCATAACACCCGGCGTCAAAGCGCCCGGTGTCGATATTCCGGCCAATGCGGAAGAGCCGCCGTTTTTCGTCATACAGGGGGGCGAACTCCATGGCCTGCTCCATTGCCTCCGCCCGCCGGGCCAGATCCTGGCGGCCATATTCCCGAAGCCCGGAGCTCAGGGCCAGGAGGCTGGCGCAGAGGTTCCCGCTGTCCACTGTGCTCACATACCGGGGGGACAGGGGCGCCAGGGTGCGGGTGTCGTACCAATTGTAGAAATGTCCCTTCCATTTCTCCAGTTTTTCCATTGTTAAGAGCATATTCTCCAAAAGAGAGAAAATTGAGTCCGGCTTTTCCAGGCCCAGATCCAGGGCGTTGAGGCAACTCATCAGGCCCAGGCCCAGGTTGGTGGGGCTGGTGCGGGCTGCGGGGCCCACGGGGGGCTGGGCCTGGAAGTTGTCCGGGGGCAGGAAGTGGCATTCCGCAGTGGAAAAGCGGCGGAAATAGCCCCAGATTTCCCCAGCGCAGGCGGTGAGGTAGGCCCTGTCCTCCTGAGGCGGGGTTTGATTTTCCGCCCGAGGCCGGCTGAGGGCTGCGGCGGCAAAGGGGCTCAAAAGCCACAGAAGCCCCGCGCAGCGGCCCAGGATGGTCCGGGAGAGCAGGAGCGCCAGGAGAGCCGGCACCACCACGGGCCACATCTCCCGCCAGCACTGGCCCACGAGGGAGCCCCGGCCCGTTTCCGCCTGGGCCGCCGTCTGCCAGGCGAGCATTTCCCGCCGGCTCACCGCCATGCGCCACAGGGCCACCGCCGCCGCGCTCAGAGAGACCCAGGCCTCCCAGGGCAGGAGCAGGAGCTTTACGGCGGTCTGCATCAGGCTGCCGCAGAAGCCATGGAGAAGCTGGCTGTGATAGCGCACGCGCATCTCTTCCTCCCGGCGGAAGGCGTTGCCGGCCAGCTCCAGAAGGAGCTGGGATATGAAGCTCAGCCCCGCCGCCGCGGCCACCCAGCTCAGGGCCCGCCCTCCCAGGAGCAGGCCGAAGAAAATGGCCAGGAAGGTGCCTGGGGCCGTTAGGCTCCGGCGGAGGTTGTCCAGGAGCTTCCACCGGTCCGCCGGGGCGAGCTTCCGCCCCCGGGAGAAGAGCCAGGGGAGGTTTTGCCAGTCGCCTCGGATCCAGCGGTGGAGCCGCCGGTAGTAGGCCGGGGCGGACCCCGGAAAGCCGTCCGAGAGCTCCACGTCCCCGGCGTAACCGCAGCGGAGGTAGGCCCCCTCCAGGATGTCGTGGCTCAGCACCGTGCGCTGGGGGATTTCCCCCTCCAGGCACTGGGCAAAGGCCGCGACATCCAAAATGCCCTTTCCGGAGAAGATGCCCCAGCCCCAGAGGTTCATATACAGTTCTCCCGCCAGGGAGCCGTAAGGGTCTGTGCCGCCCTGGCCGGCGAAGAGCCGGGTGAAGTCGCATTTGTCCGCCGCGGCGAGCTCCACGGCCATTTTGGGCTGGAGGATGCCGTGGCCCCGGACCACTACCCGCCGCCGGGGGTCCACCACCGGGCGGTTGAGCGGATGGAGCATGGTCCCGATGAGCTCCTTGGCCGTGCCGGGCAGGAGCCGGGTGTCCCCGTCCAGAGTGAGAATATATTGTACGCCCCGTAGCGCGTCCGCGTCGCCCGCCAGACAGGCAACGCTCCCCGGTAGGCCTCGGATCAGACGGCTGAGCTCCAACAGAGCCCCGCGCTTGCGTTCCCAGCCCCGGTAGACCCGGTCCACAGCGTCATAGCGGCTCTCCCGGACCAGAAAATAAAAACCGCCGTATTTCTCGTTGAGGCCCCGGAGCACTGCCGTGCCCCGCTCCAGAAGCGCCCGGGAGCGGGGCGCGGGGTCGTCTCTGGACTCGGGCAGGTCAGCTAGGAGGCCGAACAGGAGTTCCGCCCCCGCGTCCCGGTTGGCCAGGCGGTATTCCTCCAGACGCCGGGCCGCGTCGGCAAGGGCCGCCTCGTCCGTGAGGAGGGCGCTGACCACACAGATCGTCCGCCCCTCCGGCGGCACCCCGCGCTCCAGCGCCAGGCGGGGCAGCCGCCGGGGCGGCGTCAGGCGCAGCACCAGGAAGTCCGCCAGGCACTTCACCGCCTGGGAGAGCGGCAGGATGAGCAGCACGCTGGCCCAGACCGTTCCCAGGAAAAAGCCTGCCAGGGCGCACAGCAGCAGTGTCAGCGCCAGACAGCCGTACATATATAAGTTCCCAAAGCACACGGAGGGCTTTTCCCCCAGGGGCTGGACAAAGAGCCACCAGCCCACGTGGCGCGTTTCCTCCGTCTCCCCCTGGGCGGCAAGCTCCAGGGCGCGCCGGGCCACCTGATACTCCGGCATACAGCAGCGTTTGGCGAGGCGTTCCACCTGACGGCGGTATTGGGCCCGGGTGGCCTCGTCCATGCCCCGGTAGACCCCCGCCGGGTCGCGGCGCAGGAGCTGCTCGGCCCGGTCTACCGCTTCCAGGGTGCCGCGCATGTCCAGGGTGGAGAAAAGCCGCAGGGCCGTGATGAGCCGCTCCACGCGCCCGGCGGCGCCGGGGCGCTCCGGCTCCCGGCCCTCCCGCCCCAGGGCCTCCACTATGGCGCAGCGGAGCACCGGCATGAACTGCTCCAGCTCCCGGCGGGTGAGGATGCAGCACCGCTGTACCCCATCCAGAAAGAGACGGCAGCGCCGCCGATCCACCGCGCCGTCCCCGGCCTGGATCAGCCCGCGGCACAGGAAGGCCAGGGCGCTCTCCCCCCGGGAGGCCCGGAGCCGCCCGGACCCCGCCAGGGCCTCGCAGGCGGCGAGACCCTCCCGCTGGGCCAGATACCAGTTGTCCGCCAGCCACTCCCCGGTGCTCCCGGGGGCCGCGCCCCGGGCCTGGAAGCGCTCGCACTGCCGCCGGAGCCGGGAAAGGTGGGCCCTGTATTCCCGGACAACCCGGCGGGCAGAGAGCGTCCCCTCCAGCTGGAGCTGCCGGGCCAGGGTTTCGCCGTAGTCCGCCAGGGCGGTGTCCGGTATGCGTTGGGTCTGCCCCATATCCATGATTCATCTCCCTTTCGGATGATTCTTCAAAAAAGTTTCTCCAAAATAGAGGAAATATATGCAAAGACATTCTGTCAGGAAAAAGTCCTTGACAGCGGTAGGCCTTTGGAGTATACTTCCGTAAGTAAAGCACTTTGCCTTTACAGCCGGAAAGGGGGCTATGGGACTTGGACAAGACGCTGACCATGACCATGCTCCTGGACTTTTACGGCGAACTCCTCACAGAGAAACAGCGGCGGTACTTCGACATGTACCACAACGAGGACCTCTCCCTTTCGGAAATCGCGGAACTGGAGGGCATCTCCCGCCAGGGGGTTTGGGACCAGATCCGCCGGGCGGAAGCCGCGCTGGAGGAGATGGAGGAAAAAACCGGCCTCATCCGCCGCTTCGAAGAGCTGCGCCGCACGCTGGAGGCTCTGGAGCGGGGTCTTGCCGCCCTGGAGGCGGACACAACCGGCGAGACCCGGGAACGGGTCCGGGCGCTCCTGGCGCTGCTGCAGCCGGAGCTTCCGGAGCGGTAAAGGAAACACGTTATTTTGGAAGGAGGGCTTTCCATGGCCTTTGAATCCCTGTCTGAAAAGCTCTCTGCTGCGTTCAAGAAACTCCGCGGCAAGGGCCGTTTGTCCGAAGCGGACATCAAAGAGGCCATGCGGGAAGTGCG
>CALWOS010000134.1 GCA_944383185.1 uncultured Oscillospiraceae bacterium | reverse complement strand
ATGGCCCAGCCGGAGGACGCCTGGAAGAAGGAGGCGTGGCGCCGGGATACGGCGGTGTCCCGGTAGAGCAGTTCGCGGTTTCCCCCGGCGCTGCCCTCATTCCGGCCCACGGCCACTTCCGCCATCTCCCGGGTCAGGGGCAGGGTGCGCCACGCCGCGTCCCGGGGCCCGCTGCAGGAGTAGATGAGCACCAGCTCCATGTCCAGCTCCCGCCGGTTCCGGGGATGGATGCGCAGTACGTCTCCGTCTTTCAGTGTGTACAGGGAGTTGGGCGTGACAGGCTTGCCGTTAATAAGGGTGCCGTTGGTGCTGCCCAGGTCCCGGTAGCGGCTGCCGTCCGCCGCGGTGAGGAACTCCCCGTGGCGGGCACGGGACACGGAACGTACCGGCACGGCCAGCTCCGGGGGCAGACTGTCCGGGGAGGGCCGGCCCAGGAGCTGGCGGCCCTGCAGGGAAAAGACGTGGGCCTTGCCGCCCCAGATGGCCCAGAGCTGGGGCGCATGGCGGCGGGCCACCGCCGTGGTGGTAAGTTCCTGATCGGGCATTATGGCGTCCCTCCATTCAAGGCGTTGAAGTAATTGGCCAGGTTAATGGCCGCGGCGGCGGTGTCCAGGTTGGCTCGGACTTCCGCCCGGATCTGGACCATATCGGCCTCCGCCTCTTCGGCTGTGCAGAAGCGCAGCTCCCCGAAATAGAGGTAGAGCTCCTCAAACTGGGCGGCGAGCTCCGCCTGCCGGTCCAGGGGCACGTTTACCAGGACGACGTACTGGTAGCCGGCGGAGAGAATGTCCGCAAAATCCCAGCCGTCGTCCCAGGAGAGGTAGATGTGGTCCGGGGTGCCAATGGCGGTGAAGTCCGACAGAGGGGAGAGGTCGGAGATGGGGTTCCCGTAGAGGATGAGGCCGCCATACTCCACCTCTGTGCGTAAAGGGGAGAGGTCCGTGATACGGTTGTTCTGGAGCAGGAGGCCCTGCTCCGCCTGGGTGATGCCGCCCAGGGGGGAGATGTCCGCGATCTGGTTGTCCCCCAGGTCCGCATACATCAGCCCGGTGCAGGTGCTCAGGGGGGAGATGTCCGTGAGAAGATTGTTCCCGGCGGAGAGATAGCGCAGCTTTTCGCAGCCGGAGAGGATGTCCAGGCTGGTGATGGCGTTGTTCTCCACCGCCAGCATCTCCAGCTCCGGGTTGCTCCCCAGGGGGGAAAGGTCCGTGAGGACGTTGTCCGCCAGGCGGAGCTTTTGGAAGTTCCCGGCATTTTTTTCCACGGGGGTAAGGTCCGAAACGGCGTTCCCGGTGAGATACAGCGTGTGGAGCTGGGTGGTGTTGGAAAGGCTGCTCAGGTCCGTAATGGCGTTGTTCTGGGCCTGGAGCTCCTCCAGATAAATGAGCGTTTCCGCCCCGGTAAAGTCCGTGAGGGCGTTGTCGTTCACCGAAAGCGTGGTCAGCGCCGTGCAGGTACTCAAGGGGGAGAGGTCCGCCACGGCGTTACCGTCCAGATCCAGCTCCTCCAGGGCCGTACAGGTACTTAGGGGGGAGAGGTCGGAGACCTGGTTGCCCGCAGCGAAAAGACTGCGCAGCGCCGTCAGGTTCTCCAGCCCCCGAAGGCTGGTGATGGCGTTGTCCAGGAGGGACAGGGTGTGCATTTCCGTAAACGCCCCCATCCAGGTGAGCTCCGTGATGCCGCAGCCGTCGGCGCTGAGGCTTTGGAGCGCCGTGCAGTCCCCGATGGGGGAGAGATCCAGGCCCGAGAGATCCGTGCCGGTGAGGATGAGGGTGTGGAGCCTGGTCAGGGCGGAAAAGCCCTGGAGCGCCCCGGCCCCGCCGCAGTCCTGAATGGAGAGGGTGGTGAGGTCCGGGAAATTCGCCAGGAAGCCCAGCCCGCCGCCGTCAAAGACCAGTTGGGAGAGCCGGAGCGTCCCAACCCCGGACCAGTCCCCGGCGAACATCGTCTCCCCGTCCACAGCCTCCCCGGCGCCGGTGATGTCGACGGATATCAGGGACGCCATCTCCGAGAGGGGGGAGAGGTCCGTGTAGCCGGTGCATTGGTCGATGCTGACAGAGATCACGTGGTCCATCCCGGCGAGCTCCGCCAGGACCTCATCTGTGAGGGCGCAGTGAGAGAAGGAGACCGCGTCGGTCCTCCGGTCCCGGGCCAGGGTGCGCATGATATCCTGAGTGACGGTGACCCCTCTGACTGAGGATAAGCCCGTCTCGCTCCGATAGGGGTTTTTGGTCAGCTGGAAATACGCCGCAGCGATCACGATCACCGCCAGCAGCCCCGCGCCCGCGATCAGGAGCCAGCGCCGTCGCTTTTTGGGCGGAGGCGGGAGCAGTTCGTCCTCCCCATCTTCGGGAGGAGCTGGCTCTTCCTCCGGCTCCAAAACGGGAGAATTCTCCTGATAGGAGAGTTCATTAGAACTAAACCGGTCAAAATTCTCTGATCCAGAGGGCTCCGCCTCCGGCGGTGCTGCCGCGTCGCCCCGGATGGTGCGCTCGGGGTCCGCCTCCTCCCTCTCCGGGGGCTCGGGGGCGGGAGTTGCCCCGGCGGCCCCCGCCCGGAGCAGGGCGCTGCGGAGCTGGGCCATGGTCTGGTAGCGGTCCCCGGGCTGGACGGCCATCCCCTGGAGCAGAGCCAGCTCCTGCTCCGGCGTGATCGCAGCGCCCAGGGCGGAGGGAGGCTGTAGCTCGTCCTGGAACAGGCGGTTCATGGCGTTGGGGGGCGTTTCGCCGGTGATGAGCTTATAGAGGGTGGCGCACAAGGCGTAGACATCTGTC
Organism: uncultured Oscillospiraceae bacterium; assembly: GCA_944383185.1. Taxonomy (GTDB): domain Bacteria; phylum Bacillota; class Clostridia; order Oscillospirales; family Oscillospiraceae; genus CALWOS01. The sequence continues at coordinate 4,604 of CALWOS010000134.1, read as the reverse complement.
CAGGGGCCCTGGACGCCGTGGCTGCTGTATTGTTCCTCGGGGGTATATCCAGGCTTGAGGACCACGGAAAGGCTCTTTTCACCAGCCATGCTTACGCCCCGGGCGGTGCCGAAGTCCAGGAGCTTGACGCTGCCGCTGCGCAGCAGCATGAGATTGGCCGGGCTGATGTCCCGGTGGATGAGTCCGGCGGCGTGGATGCGCTCCAGGGCGGCCATGACCGGGTCCAGAAGCTTCAGGGCCTGGGCGAAGGTGAGCGGCCCCTGGGCCTTGAGCAGGTCCTGGAGGCTTTGCCCCTCCAGGTATTCCATGACGATGTAGGCTGTATGGTTGGCCGGGAAAAAATCCCGGACGTTCACCACGGCGCTGTCCCCCGCGAACCGGGCCAGAACCCGGGCCTCCGCCAAAAAGCGGTCCAGGCCCCGGCGGTAGGCATCCCCGGCGCCCTCCTGGGCGGTGACGGAGACCTCCAGAGAGGCGGAAACATGGCGCTGGGCCGCGCCGTAGGGGAAGTATTCCTTCACGACCACAGGCATTTCCAGGTTTTCATCCCGGGCAAAGTAGGTGATGCCAAAGCCCCCTTGGCCCAGGCAGCGGCCAATGCGGTAGCGCCCGGCCAGGAGCGTACCGGCGGGAAGCTGGTGGGGGGCGTTTTCCGGCCAGTCCCGCTGTCCGCAGATTGGGCAGGGGCCGGCCCCATCTTCCCGCGGCGCGCCGCAGAAAGCACAGAATTGGAGAACCTTTTCCATATTCCCAAACCTCCCCAATTTGGGAAAGCGGCGGCGGCACGTGGGCGCCGGCGCCGAAATCCGTGAATTACAACAAAAATATAGCATAATCGTGCATTTCCCGCAAGGGGCATTCCGACGGGCGCAAAAGGGCCCCGGCTGGGGATATCGCGTTTTCCCATAAAAGCCGACGGCTTCGGACAGATTCTCTTGTGGAAACTGCTGGAATCGAAAATTGTCCCTTGACTTTCGTCCCCGAGCGGGATATACTTGCGCCTGTAGATGTGAACAAAGGCGTTCTCACATGGGATCAGTTTGCCTTTGTTCATTTTTTTATTCCCGGTGCAAGCAAAGCAAGAAAGGGGCTGCTTTTATGTCATACACAAAGGAAGACATCATCCGCAAGGTCAAGGAGGAGGATGTGGAGTTCATCCGCCTGCAGTTTACGGACATCTTTGGGCAATTGAAGAATGTGGCCATCACCGCCTCCCAGATCGAGAAGGCCGTGAACAACCAGATCATGTTCGACGGTTCCTCCATTGAAGGCTTCACCCGTATCCATGAGTCCGACCAGTATCTTTACCCCGACCTGGACAGTTTCGTGATCTTCCCCTGGCGGCCCAATCCTGGGCGCGTGGCCCGGCTGATCTGCGACGTGTACAACCCGGACGGCACTCCGTTTGTAGGCGATCCCCGGGGCGTGCTCAAGCGGGTTCTGAAGCGGGCCGAGAGCATGGGCTACGACGCGTTCAACGTGGGCCCGGAGGCGGAGTTCTTCCTCTTTCAGACGGATGCCGAGGGCAAGCCCACCACCAAGACCAACGACGAGGCCGGCTACTTTGACCTGGGACCTCTGGACCATGGGGAGGGCACCCGCCGGGAGATCTGCCTGGCATTGGAGCAGATGGGCTTCGAGATCGAGGCCAGCCATCACGAGGTGGCCGAAGGCCAGCACGAGATCGACTTCAAGTATGCCGACGCCCTGCACACGGCGGACAACATCATGACGTTCAAACTGGCGGTCAAGGTCCTGGCCCAGAAAAACGGCCTCCACGCCACTTTTATGCCCAAGCCCATCTACGGCATCAACGGTTCCGGCATGCATACCAACATGTCCCTGTTCCGGAAGGGCAAGAACGCCTTTTATGATCCCGACGGGGAAAAGGGCCTTTCCAAGGAGGCCTACAGCTTTATCGCCGGACTGCTGCACCACGTCCAGGGCATGGCTGCGGTGACCAACCCCCTGGTCAACAGCTATAAGCGCCTGGTGCCCGGCTATGAGGCGCCCTGCTACCTGGCCTGGAGCGCTTCCAACCGCTCCGCGCTGATCCGCATCCCCGCCGCCCGCGGGCAGTCCACCCGGGTGGAGCTCCGGTCTCCCGACCCCTCCTGCAACCCTTACCTGGAGCTGGCGGTGTGTCTGGCCGCCGGCCTGGACGGCATTGAAAAGGGCATGGTTCCCCCGGCGGAGGTCACCGAAAACATCTTTGTTATGGACGAGGTAACCCGGAAGGCCCACGGTATTGAGAGCCTGCCCGGCTCTCTGGAGGAGGCCATCAAGGCCATGCAGGCGGATCAGCTCATCATGGATACCCTGGGGAGCCATGTGGCGGAGAATTACATCTCCGGCAAGCTCCGGGAGTGGGATGAGTACCGCACCCGCGTCTCCTCCTGGGAGCGGGACAAATACATCATCAACTATTAAAAGGAGCACCGCAGCGTCTCCCGGAGCGTATGCGGAACATGGAAACCAATCAGCCAAGCCAAAAGGAGCGGCGGCAGTCCGGGAAGGAGACTGCCGCCGCTCCCTATATTAACCCGGAAAGGGGAAATCCATATGCAAACAGAGGGATACCAACAGCGGGGGCTCTACCATCCCGCCTTTGAGCACGACGCCTGCGGAATCGGAGCCGTAGTGGACATCCAGGGGCGTGCCAGCTACCGGACGGTGGATGACGCGCTGAAAATCGTGGAGAAATTGGAGCACCGGGCCGGCAAGGACGCGGAAGGGAAGACCGGGGACGGCGTGGGCATCCTGCTCCAGGTCTCCCACCGGTTTTTTTCCCAGGCGGCCCGGAACCTGGGCATCGAGCTTCCCGGCGCCGGGGACTATGGCGTGGGGATGTTCTTCTTCCCCCAGGACAAGCTCAAGCGCAGCCTGGCCCAGAAGATGTTCGAGGTTATCACGGCCAAGGAGGGCATGGAGTTCCTGGGCTGGCGGGAGGTGCCGGTGTGTCCGGAGATCCTGGGGCAGAAAGCCCTGGCGAAAATGCCCCGCATCGTCCAGTGTTTTGTCCGCCGCCCGGAGGGCACGGATCCCGGCCTCCCCTTTGACCGGAAGCTCTATGTGGCCCGGCGGGCGTTTGAGCAGTCCAACGACAACACTTATGTCGTCTCCCTTTCCAGCCGTACCGTGGTCTACAAGGGCATGTTCCTGGTGGGCCAGCTCCGGGCCTTCTACCGGGACCTCCAGAGCGAGGACTACGAGTCCGCTATCGCTTTGGTGCACTCCCGCTTTTCCACCAACACCAACCCTTCCTGGGAGCGGGCCCACCCCAACCGGCTCATTGCCCACAATGGCGAGATCAACACCATCCGGGGCAACGTGGACCGGATGCTGGCCCGGGAGGAGACCATGCGCACGCCTCTCCTGGAGAAGGACCTGGACAAGGTTTTCCCGGTAGTGAACGTGGCTGGATCCGACTCGGCCATGCTGGACAACACCTTGGAGTTCCTTATGATGGCGGGGATGGATCTGCCCCTGGCGGTGATGGCCTGTATCCCCGAGCCCTGGATGGGGGACAAGGGCATTTCCCGGGCCAAGCGGGACCTTTACCAGTATTATGCCACTCTCATGGAGCCGTGGGACGGGCCGGCCTCCATCCTCTTCTCCGACGGTGAGGTGGTGGGCGCGGTCCTGGACCGGAACGGCCTGCGCCCATCCCGGTACTATGTCACCGCTGACGGGCGGCTGATCCTGGCCTCCGAAGTGGGCGTGCTGGACATCCCGGCGGACGGGATCGTGGAAAAATCCCGTCTGCAGCCCGGGCGGATGCTCCTGGTGGACACCCGGGCGGGCCGTATCATCGGCGACGACGAACTCAAGGCCGCCTACGCCGCCCGGCAGCCCTATGGGGAGTGGCTGGACCGGAACCTGATCCACCTGAGCGACCTGCCTATCCCCAACAAGCGGGTGGAGACCCGGAGCAAGGCCGAGCGCCGGAAGCTCCAGAAGGCCTTTGGCTATACCTATGAGGATGTGCGCAACACTATCCTCCCCATGGCGCGCACGGGAGAGGAGCCCACAGCGGCCATGGGCATCGACATCCCTCTGGCTGTTCTGGATGACAAGGACCAGCCCCTGTTCAACTACTTCAAGCAGCTCTTTGCCCAGGTGACGAACCCGCCCATCGACGCCATCCGGGAGGAGATCGTCACGGACACCACCGTCTATGTGGGCGATGACGGCAACCTCCTGGAGGAAAAGGCGGAAAACTGCCGGGTGCTCCAGATCCGCAACCCTATCCTCACCTCCACGGATATGATGAAGATCAAGGCCATGAACAAGCCCGGTTTTCATGTGGAGACGGTGTCCATCCTCTACTATAAAAATACCCCTCTGGATCGGGCGCTGGACCATTTGGCCATGGCTGTGGACCGGGCTTACCGGGAGGGGGCCAACATCATCGTGCTGTCCGACCGGGGCGTGGATGAGACCCATGTGGCCATTCCCTCCCTCCTGGCGGTATCCTCCATTGAGCAGCACCTGGTGCGCACCAAGAAACGCACTGCCGTGTCCATCATTCTGGAATCCGGCGAGCCCCGGGATGTGCATCACTTCGCCACCCTCCTGGGCTACGGTGCCCGGGCCATCAACCC
>CALWOS010000133.1 GCA_944383185.1 uncultured Oscillospiraceae bacterium | reverse complement strand
CGCCCCAGGTTCGGGAGGTACCGCCCCTCCCCCTGTGATGCCGGGCGGATGGAAAAAACGCAAAGTCACGCGCGCTGCTTTAAGAAAGGAGGCCGCGAGTATGGAAAATATGAAGGACGTCATCATCTCCATCGTGGGGACCCAGACCACCCAGGGAGACGATGCCGATACGATAGAACTGGTGACGGACGGCCAGTATTACCACAGCCCGGAGCACACCGTGTTCACCTATCAGGAGAGCGAACTCACGGGGCTGGAGGGCACCCGCACCTATTTTACCATCAGCCCCCGGGACGTGGTCATGTCCCGGGAGGGGAAGATGAGCACCCGCATGGTCTTTGAGGAGGGGAAGAAGCACATGTTCCTCTATGAGACTCCCTTCGGGGCGGCCACCATGGGGGTGAACACCCACCGGGTTTCCCATCATATGGGGGAACACGGCGGGGAGATGGAAATCGACTATGTGGTGGATTTTGACCACACTGTCGTGGGCCGGAACAATTTCAAGATCCGGGTACAGGAAGCGAAAAAGGACGATGTGAGATGGCAAATCTGATCGAAAACGCGAAACGGGAAATCGACGGCCTCCTGGCCGGGGCTTACGCAAAGGCCGCCGCGGCGGGGGAGCTGCCCGCCGGGGCGGCGCTTGCCGGCACGGTGGAGATCCCCAAAGACCCCCAGAACGGGGACTATGCCGCCAACCACGCCATGGTGGGGGCCAAGGCGCTGCGCTGCGCGCCCCGGAAGATCGCCGACGCCCTGGTGCGGCATCTGGACCTTGCCGGGAGCAGCTTCGCCTCCGTGGAGGCGGCGGGGCCGGGCTTTCTCAACTTCCGCCTGGATCAGAGCTGGTATGGCGCCGTCCTCCGGGAGATCGAGGCCGAGGGCGGGCACTACGGCTGCTCCGAGTACCTGGGCGGGAAGCGCTATATGGTGGAGTTCGTCTCCGCCAACCCCACGGGCCCCATGCACATGGGCAACGCCCGGGGCGGCGTGCTGGGGGACACCCTGGCCTCTGTGCTGGACTGCGCCGGGGCGGAGGTCTGGCGGGAGTTCTATGTAAACGACGCCGGCAACCAGATCGAGAAATTCGCCGCTTCCCTGGAGGCCCGTTACCTCCAGTGCATCTATGGGGAGGATAGGATCTCCTTCCCGGAGGACGGCTACCAGGGGGACGACATCCGCCAGTTGGCCCGGGCGTACTATGAGAAGTACGGCGACGCCCTGGTGGACAAGACCCCCAAGGAGCGCCACGACGCCCTGGCCAAGTTCGGCCTGAGCCGGAACATACCCAAGATGCAGGAGGACCTCAAGCGCTACCGCATCCTCTACGACCAGTGGTTCTACGAGTCGGAGCTATACAAAAACGACTATGTGGAAAAGACCATCGCGGAGCTGACCCGCCGGGGCTATACCTATGAAAAGGACGGGGCCCTGTGGCTCAAGACCGCAGAGATCCTGGCGGAGCACTACCGTAAAGCCGGCAAGACGGAGGCCGAGATCCAAAAGCTGGACCTCAAAGACGACGTCCTCCGCCGTGCCAACGGGATCTATACCTATTTCGCCTCCGACATCGCCTATCACCGGAACAAGCTGGAGAAGCGCCACTTTGACAAGGTGGTGAATATCTGGGGCGCAGACCACCACGGCCACGTGGCCCGGCTGAAAGCGGCTTTGGACGCCCTGGGCCTCAATGGCAGCCAGCGGCTGGACGTGGTGCTCATGCAGCTGGTGCGCCTGGTGCGGGACGGGGAACAGGTGCGCATGTCCAAGCGCACGGGGAAGGCCATCTCCCTTTCCGACCTTCTGGACGAGATTCCTGTGGACGCGGCCCGGTCTTTCTTCAACGCCAAGCCGGACACCCAGATGGACTTTGACCTGGGCCTGGCCGTGCGCCAGGACAGCGAGAACCCGGTGTACTATGTCCAGTACGCCCACGCCCGGATCTGCTCCCTGGTGGCCATGCTGGCCCAGGAGGGCTACGCCGTGCCCAAAGCTGCGGATGTGGACACCTCCCTCCTCTCCACGGAACAGGAGCGGGAGCTCATCCGGCAGCTTGCCGGCCTCACGGACGAGATCCGCATGGCCGCCGCCCAATATGACCCCAGCCGCCTGAACCGCTATGTGACGGAGCTGGCGGCCCGGTTCCACCGCTTTTACAACGTCTGCCGCATCAAGGGGGAGGAGAAGCCTCTCCTGGAGGCCCGCCTGCTCCTGGCGGATACCACCCGCCGTGTCATTGCCATTGTGCTGGGTATCCTGGGCGTCACCGCTCCCGAGAAGATGTGAGTTTTTCCCAAAAAGGAGGAAACCGTATGCTGCACTTCCCCCTGACCGTGGACGGCGCCACGGGCACCCATCTCATCGCCGCTGGAATGCCCAAGGGCTGCTGCCCGGAAGCCTGGGTTCTGGAGCACCCGGAAGTCATCACCCGGCTCCAGGGCGCCTATGCCGCCGCGGGCTCCCAGGCGGTCTACGCCCCCACCTTCGGCTGCAACCGCCCCCTCCTGGAGCGCTACGGCCTGGCCGGGAAGCAGCGGGAGATGATCTTGCGCCTGGTGGATCTCAGCCGCGCCGCCGTGCCGGCGGACGTGCTGGTGGCCGGGGATGTCTCCACCACGGGATTGATGCCGGAGCCCTATGGCGAGACGGAATTTGACGAATTTGTGGAGATTTTTTCCCAGCAGGGGCGGTTCCTGGAAGAAGCCGGCGTGGACTGTTTTGCCGTGGAGACCCAGCTGTGCGGGGAAGAGGCCCTGGCGGCGGTGACCGCCCTGCGCCAGGAGAGCAAAAAGCCCATCCTGGTCAGCTTCACCCTGGGCGCCACGGGCCGGACCTTCTGGGGGGAGTCTCTGCCGGAACTGGTGGCGCGCTTCCTGCCCCTGGATATCCAGGCCTTCGGCGTCAACTGCTGCGACGATCTGGACCTGCTGGAGCGGGTGCTCGCGGAGCTCCACGCCGCGACGGACTTGCCCCTGATCGCCAAGCCCAACGCCGGGAAACCTCGGATGGAAGGGGACACGGCCCATTACGACCTGACGCCGGAGGCCCTGGCCGGGCACGTCCCTGCCTATCTCCAGGCGGGAGCCCGGGTCCTGGGCGGCTGCTGCGGGACTGGGCCGGAGCACATCCGGGCGATCCGGGCGGCCGTGGAGAACTACAAAGCATAACGCAAAAGCGAAGGCCCGCCTTTTGGCGGGCCATTTCTTATTGGTTTCTCCTTGGAGGAGGTGCCGGGAGAGAGCCAGTTCATCCGAAAAAGAGCCGGGCGGTAAAAGCGGCGGCGAGGAAGGCTGCCAGGTCGGCGCACAGCGCCGCCGGAAGGGCGTGGCCGCTCCGGCGGATGCCCGCCGCGCCGAAGTAGACCGCCAGGACATAAAAGGTGGTCTCCGTGGAGCCCAGCATCACCGCCGCCGTGCGTCCGATCAGGCTGTCCGGGCCGTACTGGGCGAAGATCTCGCCGCCCAGGGCCAGGGCGCCGCTGCCGCTCATGGGCCGGAGGAACAGGAGCCCCGCCGTCTCCGGCGGGATGCCCAGGGCCTCCAGCACCGGGGCCAGGGCGTGGATCAGGGCCTCCAGGGCCCCGCTGGCCCGGAGCATATACACCACCGGGAGCAGGGCGCACAGGGCCGGGAACACCCCGGTCAGGGTCCTTAAGCCTGCCTTGGCCCCGTCGGTGAGGGCGGAGAACACCTCCACGCCCCGGAACCGCCCCCACAGCAGGCAGAGCCCCAGGATCAGGGGCAGGGCGAGGCCGCTCATGCCCGCCCTCCCAGGAGCCGGGCCGCCAGCAGCCCCGCGGAGACGGAGGCCAGGGAGGTGATCCACACCGCGGGGAGAATGGCAAAGGGGTCTGTGGAACCCGCCCCGGCCATCAGGGCCGCCACCGTGGTGGGCAGAAGCTGCACCGAGGCGGAGTTGAGCACCACCAGCCGGCTGAGCTCCGCCCCCGCCGCGCCGGGGACCGGGGCGTGCCGGGCGAGGCGCCGGGCTGCGGAGAGGCCCGGCGGCGTGGCCGCGTTCCCCAGACCCAGGAGATTGGCGGAAATATTGGCGCTCAAATCCTCCAGAAGGGCCGTATCCCGCCGGGCGGAGGGGAAAAGCCGTGTGAGCAGGGGCCGGAGCAGCCGGCTCAGCCCTCCCAGCGCCCCACTGCGCCGGAGAACTTCCAGCACGCCGGACCAGAGGCACAGGCTGCCCCCCATGGCCAGGCACAGCTCCACCGCGGCTTTGGCCCCCTCCAGGGCCCCGGCGGTGAGGTCCTCCCCCCGGCTGTTGACCGCCCCGCACGCGATAGCCACCCAGAGCAGCGCCACCAGCACCGTAGAAAACAAAACCGCTCCCCCCTCTCCCCACCATCCTATGCCCCGGGGAGGCAGGACATGCCGGCAGGGGACGCCGGAGGGAAAACCGCCTTAGTCCCCGTCCTCCGCCGGGGCGTCGGCGATGTAGAGCTCCTCGGCCCGGAGCAGGGCGATCTGGAGCCAGAGGCGGGCGGGGGCGTTTTCCGGGCTGCGGGGCAGGACGTCCAGGGCCTCCGACGCGGCGCGGCACAGCAGGGCGTACATCTTCTGATAATCCGGCATTTTCGCTCTTTCCTCCCCAAAATTCGCTGATTTTCAAGGCATACCGAGTATAGCACGGCTCTGGGGCAGAAGCGACTACGTGGGATGTTACATATGTTATCACACAGGTTGTCGCAATTTGGCGAAAAATTCCATAAGCTATATTCCGGAGGTGTGGCTTATGGGACAGGGCCTGGATATGGAGTATGCACAGCTGGGGCTGAACATCGCCTATTACCGGAAGATGCAGGGCTTGTCGCAGCTCCAATTGGCAGAACGGGTGAGCATCAGCCGCACCCACATGTCCCGGATCGAAAACCACGACTGCGCCGTGTCCCTGGATGTGGTCTTTCGCATCGCCAAGGCCCTGGACGTGCCGGTGGAAAAACTCTTTGCCGCCCGGTAAAATGGAAGCGCCGCCCGAGATTTCGGGCGGCGCTCCGTTTGCCAAAGAAGGCACAGCCTTCTTTGGCAAGCTCTTATGTGTCAGGCCTCGGGGGAGGTGCGCAGGGTGCGGCGGATGAGGGCCATGGCCCAGAGAAGCTGCTGGAGGGCGCTGGCCAGGAACAGGAGCTGACGGCCCAGGGCCTCCGCGTCCGCCAGATGGACCAGGGCAAAAAAGCAGCTCAGAAGGCCAAACAGCAGCGTCCGCCGGGGCTGAGGGCGGCCACAGGCAAAGCCGGCGGCGTAGTAATAGCCCAATATGACCGCGCAGATGCCGAGAAGCTCCAGGGCGTACCCCCAGAGCACCGGGTCGGCGCTGTGTTCCCAATATGTGGTGATGAGCCAGAAGCAGCTCATGGCCAGGGGGATCATGGCGTACAGGCAGCTCTTGTTCCCGGGGCCTTCCTCCCGGCGCAGGTCCAGCACCCCCAGGGGCGCCGCCGCGGCGGAAAGGAGGGAGAGCACGCCCAGCACCCGGAGCAGGGTACCCAGCTTCTCCGACGTGCCGGACTCGGAAAAGAGCAGCGCCGCCCCGGCCAGGAACAGCAGCCCCACAAGGGCGGAGAGACCCAAATGGAGGCGCGGGGGGAGCAGCAGCGCGTCATAGCCCGTGGGGAGAGGTTCCCTAAAACCCGGGAAGCGGGACACAGCCCAGGCGAGGCCCAAGACGGCCAGGATACCGTAGAGGGCCAGCACCACGCTCTGGGCGCCGGGGGTATAAAAGCCCGTCTCCTCCTCCACGCGGCTGAGGAGCTGAAGCCAACGAAGAAAAGAACCCAGGGCGCCCAATACAAAGGCCAGCCCGGGGAGAAACCAGATCGTTTTCCGCATAGTTCCATACCCGTCCCAATAGAATGAATTGTGGTCCGAAAGGATGTGCTCCGCCCGGGGAAGGGGGGAGCGATTTCATTATTTTATACCAAAGCGCCCTACACGTCAAGCAAAAGCGGCGCCGCGGGCGCTTCAAAAGGGGGAAGGGGAAATGGGAAAACTTCTGTGGGGGACGCTGCTGCTGGTGCTGGCCCTGACAGGGATGCCGCTCCTGCTCGGTGGGGGCGGCGCCGGGGCGCAGGGGACCGAACCCACGCCCACGGAATCCGCCGCCCCCTCGCCCGCCCCGTCCGCCGATCCGGAGGGCAGCGTGGACGGGGAGCATCTGGTCTGGGTGGCGGACGGCGCGGGCGGGACGGAACAGCTGAGCCTCCGGGACTACCTTCCCGGGGTGGTGGCGGCGGAGATGCCCGCGGCCTACCACCCGGACGCCCTCCGGGCCCAGGCGGTGGCGGCCAGGACCTACATCCTCTACAAAGAGACCGTAACCACCGCCGCCCATCCGGAGGCGGCGGTGTGCCGGGACTCCAGCTGCTGCAAGGCCTGGCTTTCCCCCCAGGAGCTCCGGGAGCGCTGGGGGGAGAACTATTCTCTCTGGTGGGACAAGATCTGCGCCGCCGTGGAGGACACGGACGGAATGTACCTCAGCTATGACGGCCAGGCGATTCAGGCGGTCTTTCACGCCAGCAGCCCCGGGCGCACGGAGGACAGCGCCGCACTCTGGGGCGCGGCGCCGTATCTGGTGAGCGTGGACAGCCCTGAGACCGTGGAGACGGTGGCGGGCCTGGTCAGCGAGGTCACGGTGGACGCGGAGAGCTTCCGCAGCGCCATCCTGGCCCTGGACGCCGGGGCTGACCTCACCGGGGATCCCGGCGGCTGGGTGGGGGAGGCGAGCCTCACGGAAGGGGGGCGGGTGGATACCCTCCCCATCGGCGGCGTGCCCTTTTCCGGGCAGGCATCGCGCACGGCCTTCTCCCTGCGCAGCGCCGCCTTTACCCTCCGCTGGGACGGCAGCGCCTTTGTGTTTACTGTCTCCGGCTACGGCCACGGGGTGGGCATGAGCCAGGTGGGGGCGGATCTCCTGGCGGAAGAGGGGATGACCTGGGAGGAAATCCTCGCCCACTACTATCCCGGCACGGCTTTGGAGCGCCTGGATGCCTGAGGGCCGTTAACCCTCTTTCCCAGCGGGCCGGAGCACCAGTTCCCCGGCGTCCACGTCCGCCAGGGCCCGGCTGCCGGGAGCGAGGCGCCCGTCCAGAAGCATCTCCGCCGCCGGGTCCTCCAGGGCGCTGCGGATGGCCCGGCGCAGGGGCCGCGCTCCCCACATGGGGTCAAAGCCCCGGTCCGCCAGCAGATCCAGGGCCGCGTCCGTCAGCGTCAGCTCCACGTCCATCTCCTCCAGCCGGGCGGCGAGCCGGGCGAGCATCTGCCGGGCCACGGCGCGCAGCTCCGCCCGGCTGAGCTGCTGAAAGACGATAGTCTCGTCAATGCGGTTGAGGAACTCCGGGCGGAACACCTGGCGCAGCTCCTCCAACACCGCCGCTTCCAGTTTTTCCCGGCTTTTCTCCGCCCCGCCCTCCGGGGCGAAGCCCAGGGCGGGCCGGCGGCTGACGATGGTCCGGGCTCCCACGTTGCTGGTCATTACCAGCACGGCGTTCCGGAAGTCCGCAGTGCGGCCCCGGCTGTCGGTGAGGCGGCCCTCGTCCAGTATCTGGAGCAGGATGCCCCACACGTCCTCATGGGCCTTTTCGATCTCGTCCAGGAGCACCACGCTGTAGGGCCGGCGGCGGACGGCCTCGGTGAGCTGGCCGCCGTCATCGCAGCCCACATAGCCCGGAGGCGCGCCGATGAGGCGGCTCACCGTGTGCTTTTCCATGAACTCCGTCATGTCCAGGCGGATCATGGCGCTCTCCTCGCCAAAGAGGACCTCCGCCAGGGCTTTGCACAGCTCGGTTTTCCCCACGCCCGTGGGGCCCAGGAACAGAAAGCTCCCCACAGGTCGCCCCGGATCCCGGAGCCCCACCCGGCTGCGGCGGATAGCCTGGGCCACGGCCCGGACCGCCCGGTCCTGGCCTACCACTCGGAGATGGAGACGCTCCTCCAGATGGAGCAAGCGTTCCCCCTCCCCCTGGTCCAGGGCCCCGGCGGGGATGCCGGTGGCCTCAGAGACCACGGCTGCCACATCCTGGGCGTCCACGGTAAGGCCCGGCCCCGACGCGGCCCGCGCCCGGCGCAGCGCGTCCCGCCGGGCGTTTTCCTGGCGGAGGAGCTGCTCCGCCTTGGCGTATTCCTGGCTGCGCACAGCGGCTTCCTTGCTGCGAATGACCGCGTCCAGTTCCTTTTCCATCTGCTCCAGATGCCCCTGGGGCGGCGTCCGGGACAGGCGCACCCGGCTGGCGGCCTCGTCCATGAGGTCCACCGCCTTGTCCGGGAGGAAGCGGCCGTGGATGTAGCGGCTGGAAAGTTCCACCGCCGCATGGATGGCCCCGTCGGAGATGCGCAGGCCGTGGTGGAGTTCATAGCGCTCCCGGAGCCCGGTAAGGATGGCCACGGCAGTGTCCCGGTCCGGTTCCCGGACCACCACGGGTTGGAAGCGCCGCTCCAGCGCCGCATCCTTTTCAATGTGACGGCGGTATTCCTCCGAGGTGGTGGCCCCCACCACCCGGAGCTCCCCCCGGCCCAGGACCGGTTTGATGATGTTGGCCGCGTCCATGGCCCCCTCGGCGGCGCCGGCGCCCACAATGGTGTGGAGTTCATCCAGGAAGAGGATCACGTCCCCGGCGCGCTGGACCTCCCGGAGGACGGACTTCACCCGTTCCTCAAAATCCCCCCGGTACTTGGTACCTGCCAGCATGGACCCAAGGTCGAGGCTCAACAGCCGCTTGCCCCGGAGGGGTTCGGGCACCTCTCCCCGGGCCATGCGGAGGGCCAGGCCCTCCGCCACGGCGGTCTTGCCCACGCCGGGCTCCCCCACAAGGCAGGGGTTGTTCTTGCTCCGCCGGGAGAGAATCTGGATCACCCTGCCGATCTCCTTCTCTCTGCCGATCACCGGGTCAAAGCGGCCCAAAAGGGCCAGTTCGGTGAGGTCCCGGCTGTACTGGTCCAAAGCCCGGGTATCTCCCCGCCGGGCGGGCTTTTCCGGGGGAGCGGGGCGCTGGCTCCGGGGGCTGCCGCTGCCCTGGAGCAGGGCGCGGAGATCCCGGTAGAGCTTCTCCGGTTCCAGACCGGAGGCCGTGAGCAGCCGGGCGGCGGTGCAATCCGGGCAGCGCAGAATCCCCAAAAGCAGGTGCTCTGTACCCACGGAGGGATGGCCCAGGGCGGCGGCCTCTCCCGCCGCCGCCTCGATCACCTGGTGGGCCCTGGGAGTCAGCCCCTCCCAGGGAGGACCGGAGGCGCCCCGGCCCGCTGTGGCGATGGTCAGGGCGCGGATATGAGCCTCGTCCAGATCCCGTTCCCGGAGAAAACGGGCCGCCAGGCCCTCCGTTTCCGCGGCGAGGCCCAGAAGCAAATGCTCCGAGCCCACATAGCTGTGGCCCAGCTCTGCCGCGGCCCTCTGGGCCCGAGTGATGGCCAGATTGGCCTTTTGGGTGAACCGGTCTGCGCTGCGCATGGTGCTTGCCCTCCTTCGCGGCTTTCAGTATAGCATTCCCCGCCGGGGACAAAACCGCGAAACGCCCCGGCGCCTCTCCTTTCATGTTATCCCCGGACGGGTGTTCTCAAACCTCCCGGAACGGGCCGCCGGAGACTTTCTGCGGGAAATGTGAAAAAGGATTTGCATTTTAAGATTTTTATGTTATGATGTTCCCGTAACGCAACCGGGTGCAGAATTTGTACACGGAATAATCAATTTGGAGGAATTTCAAAATGGCATACAAGATCACTGACGATTGCGTTTCCTGCGGTTCCTGCGCCGAGGCCTGTCCCGTGAGCGCCATCTCCGAGGGCGACGAGCATTACGTTATCAACCCCGACGAGTGCGTTTCCTGCGGCACCTGCGCCGACACCTGCCCCACCAGCGCCATTATCGAGGAGTAATCGTTCCATACGAAAAAGCGGCCCGGCCAATGGATGGCCGGGCCGCTTTTTTGTTTCCGCTTCGGGGGTGAAAACCGGGCTTTTACTTGCCGTGACGCCCCGGGCTGTGCTATGATGGTGCCGGCCCGTATAGGCCGTGAGAATAAAAACGCTGCTATTGGCAGAAGGAGGAACATGGATATGATCGTCACAACAACGCCCAGCGTGGAAGGCCGCCGGATCACCGAGTACCGGGGCCTGGTTTTTGGAGAAGTGATCTCCGGCGTGAACTTTGTCCGGGACATCGCCGCGGGCTTGAGCAATTTCTTCGGCGGACGCAGCGGCTCCTATGAGGAGGAGCTGGTCAACGCCCGGTGCCAGGCCCTGGACGAGATGGCCCGCCGGGCCGCGGACTGCGGGGCGGACGCCGTGGTGGGCGTGGATGTGGACTACGAGGTCCTGGGTTCGGACAACGGCATGCTCATGGTCTCCGCAAGCGGCACGGCCGTATGCCTGGACTGAAGCCTGATACAGCCGAACTTTGGCCGGGCGGGCCCCGGGTCTCCCTCCGGGGAGACGGGGGCGGGGCGTTCGCCGACTCGGTGCTTCTGGCGGACTTTGCCGCCGCCCGGGCCGGGCGGGCAAGGCGCTGTGCGGATTTGGGGAGCGGCTGCGGCACTCTTGCCCTCGCCCTGGTGGCCCTGTTGCCGGAGGCGGCAGTCTCCGGCCTGGAGCTCCGCGGCCCGGCGGTGGACGCGGCCCGGGACCTGGCCCGGGAGAGCGGCCTGGAAAGCCGGGTGGCGTTTTATGCCGGGGACCTGCGGGAGCGGCATCCGGCTTTCCCGCCGGAGGGTTTTGACCTGGTGGGGATGAATCCCCCGTATTTTGCCCCGGGGCGGGGGGCGGTTTCCCCGGACCCGGAGCGTACCGCGGTGCGCCAGGCCCTTTCGGGGGAGGTACGGCAGTGGATTGCCGCAGGGAGCCGGCTCCTGCGCCCGGGCGGGCGGCTCTTCCTGGTGCACCGGGCGGAGCGGCTGCCGGAACTGCTCCGAGCGATGGAGGACGCCGGGGTGGCCCCCAAGTGGCTCCGCTGCGTCCACCACGCCCCGGGCTATCCCGCCCGCCTCATCCTGGCAGGAGGGCAAAAACAGGCAGGGCCGGGCCTTGCGGTGGAAGCGCCCCTCTATTTGAAAACGCCGGACGGTGTGGACAGCGCCGAGGTCCGGCGGATCTATCGCGGCCCGGCGCCGGACGGGGCGCGGAATGGAGAGAAAGCATGAGCGGGAAACTCTACTTGGTGGGCACGCCCATCGGCAACCTGGGAGACCTCTCCCCCCGGGCGGCGGAAACCCTCGCGGCGGCGGACTTTATCGCCGCGGAGGATACCCGGGTGACCATGAAGCTCTTGAACCATCTGGGCCTGCGCAAGCCCCTGGTGAGCTACTACGAGCACAACCGGAAAAAGAGCGGGCCGGAGATCCTCCGGCGTATTCTGGCCGGGGAGGACTGCGCCCTGGTCACCGACGCGGGTATGCCCGCCATCTCCGACCCCGGCGAGGAACTGGTGGCTTTGTGCCGGGAGGCGGGGGTGACGGTGGCGGCGGTGCCGGGGCCCAGCGCCGTGGTGACGGCCCTGGCCCTCAGCGGTCTGCCGGGGCAGCGCTTTTGTTTTGAGGGCTTCCTCTCCACGGCCAAAAAGAGCCGCCGGGAGCACCTGGAGGCTGTGGCCGGGGAGGAACGGACTCTGGTCTTTTATGAAGCGCCCCACAAGCTCCGGGACACCCTGCGGGATATGTTCTCCTGCTGGGGGGACCGGGAGCTGGCCCTGTGCCGGGAGCTCACCAAGCTCCACGAGGAGGTCATCCGCACCACCCTCTCCGGGGCCCTGGCCATCTGCGAGGAGACGCCGCCCCGGGGGGAGTATGTCTTGGTGATCCGGGGGGCGCGGCCCGCGGAACCCGCCCCGGCCAGCCTGGAGGCGGGCCTAGCCCGGGTGGCGGCGCTCCGGGAACAGGGCCTCCGGCTCAAGGACGCCGCCCGCCAGGCGGCGGAGGAGACGGGCCTGGGCCGGAAGGCGCTGTACGACGCGTTTCTGGCGGCGGAAACGAAAGAAAGGGAAGAAGGGGAATAGCCATGCACGACGAACTCACAGCCATGGACATCCGGAAGATGCGCCAGGAGCTGGACGAGCGGAAGCTGCGGCTGATGCCGGAGCTCATTGAGGAGGTCAAGCGTACCCGGGCCTTTGGGGATCTGAGCGAGAACTTTGAGTACAAGGCCGCCAAGCAGGCCCTGAACCGGAACAAGGGGCGGATCCGCTACCTGGAGCGGATGATCAGCTCGGCCAAGGTGATCGAGGACCGCTCCGGTGCCGACGAGGTGGGGCTCTATGATACGGTGGAACTCTATCTGCCGGAGGACAGGGACACAGAGGTCATCCAGGTGGTCACCACCGTGCGCTGCGACCCCCTCCAGGGGCGCATCAGCAAAGAGTCTCCCTTGGGCAAGGCCGTTTTGGGCCGGCATGTGGGGGACCACATCACCGTGGTGGTCAGCGACAGCTACCAGTACACCGCGGAGGTCCGATCCATCACCAAGGGCGTGGACGACGGTTCCGCCCCCATCCTCCAATACTGACCCGCCGCATACTTTGCCGGAGACAAAATACGGCGCTTGCCAAAACAAGAGCCGCCCGGCGGGGGATTGCACTGCGAGGAGGGCGTGCCCGCCTCGCGTTGAAATTTCCTGCTGTGCAAAACACAAAAAGCCCACCGGAACGCGACGCTCCGATGGGCTTTGCTGCTTTATGGGTTTATTCTGCGGCGATGAGGTAGTAGTAAACCGGCTGACCGCCGTTGATGACGCTCACCTCCGAGTCCGGAAAATGCGCCGACAGACAGTCCGCCGCGGCCTGGGCGTCCGCCTCTGTGACATCCTCGCCATAATACACGGTGAGAAGCTCCGGCGGCGTGTCCTGGAGCTTGTCGGCCAGGGCGGAGAGCAGGGGTTCCACTTGGGGGAAGCTGCCGATGAGGCCCCCGTCCAGGAGGCCCAGATATTCCCCGGCGTGGATCTCATAGCCGTCAAAGTCGGAGTCCCGGGCGGCGTAGGTCACCTGGGCGGTGCGCACGGCGGTGCGCATCTCCTCCATGGCGGCGACCAGGGCGTCCTCCTCCGCCTCCGGGTCGAAGGCCAGTAGCGCGGAGATGCCCTGGGGCACGGTCTTGGTGGGCAGGACCACCACCTTCTTCTCCGTCAGGGGGGCGCACTGCTCCGCGGCCATAATGATATTTTTATTGTTTGGCAGGACAAACACGGTTTCCGCGGGGGTACGCTGGATCTCCTTAAGGATGTCCTCGGGGGAGGGGTTCATGGTCTGCCCGCCGGTGACCACGCCATCGGCCCCCAGCTCCCGGAACAGCGCCTCCATCCCCGCGCCGGCGGAGACGGCCACGATGCCGTATTTCTTTTCCGGTGCGGCCACGGCAGGCGCGGCCTCGTCCTCTTCATCCAGAGCGTCGGCGGTGATGGCGGTGCGCCCGGCGGCCAGGTCGTCGTGCTGGATGCGCATGTTCTCGATCTTGCAGACTTCCAGGGTGCCGTACTTCTGGGCTTCGTTCAGGGCGTCGCCCGGGGTGTCGGTGTGGACATGGACCTTGAAGGCCTCGTCGTCCTCGCCGATGACCAGGCTGTCGCCGATGCTGTTGAGATAGGCCCGCAGGCCCTCCAGGGGCTTGTCCACGGTTTTCCGCACGATAAACACCGTGTCGAAAGCGAATGTGATCTCTTCGGTCTCAAAGGCGGTGAAGTCTGCCTTGCCCGCAGTGGCCTGCACCGGGGCCTCCGCGGCCACGGCCCGGCCCTGAAGGGAAGCCAGCATGGCCTCCAGGATGATCACATAGCCCTTGCCTCCGGCATCCACCACCCCTGCGCGCTTGAGCACGGGGTTTTGCTCCACGGTTTCGGCCAGGGCGTCCTTGGCCGCCTCTATGGCGCAAACCAGGAGGAGCTCCACGTCGGTGCCGGCCTTGACGAACTCTTCCGCCGCGGCGGCGGCCAGGCGGGAGACGGTGAGCACGGTGCCCTCCGCGGGCTTCATCACGGCTTTGTAAGCGGCTTCCACGCCCTCGCCCATGGCGTAAGCCAGGTCGGATGCGTCAAAGGTATCCAGGCCCTTGAGGGCCTTGGAGATCCCCCGGAACAGAAGGGAGAGGATGACACCGGAGTTCCCCCGGGCGCCCCGGAGCAGGGCGGAAGCGGCGGTGTCCGCCACGGCGGAGACGGTCTGGGGCCGCTTTTTCCGCAGCTCGGCCGCCGCGGCGCCCATGGTCAGGGACATGTTGGTTCCCGTGTCCCCGTCGGGTACGGGAAAGACGTTCAGCTCGTTGATGGACTGTTTGTTTTTTTCCAGGGCGTCGCTGGCACACAGGAGCATCTCCGTGAACGCGGCGCCGGTAATGGTTTCTTTCATTCCTTAAAACACCTCGGATTGTCAGCGGAAAGTCCGGTCATTCCGGCGCCGACTTAGTTCATCTGGATGGCGTCCACAAAGACGTCCACGGACTGGATCTTCACGCCGGTGGCGGAGGAGACCTTATAGCTGACCTCGCTCATGATGCTTTGGGCAAGCGTGATGAGGTTGACCCCATAGTCCACCACAATGTGGAGGGCGATGGAGATGGTATTGTCCTCGTTGAAGGTGACGAAAACGCCTTTGGACATGGACTCCCGGCGGAGGAGCTGGTACAGGCCGCTCTCCTTGGCCCGGCCCGCCATGCCCTTTACGCCGAAGCAGTTGGTGGCGGCGTCCCCGGCCAGATTGGTGAACACGTCGTTGGAGATCCGGATCTCGCCGTTTTCGGTCTGCAGTTTGATCATGGTTTTGGAACACTCCTTCCTTTCCAAATGGAAGTTGGCAATCTATTATAATACACATCTCCGGAAAGCACAAGAACAACTTTTCCGCAAGATCCCCAGAAACTGTGAAAAAACGGCGCTTTTTTCCCTCTGTTTGTGATATATAGCCATAGGATATCCATACCCCTTTCAGGACAATGAAAAATGAATGAATGCTTGCAGATTTTTGATTTACAATCGGAAAAAAGAATGGTATAATGTGTTCCGCGGAAAATCGGAAACTGCCTGGCGTGGCCTGAGCCATGTGCCCTGCTCCCAACACTTGGGGGAGGACATATTGCTTAGGCCAGCGTCATGGTAAAAAATCTGACCAGATAAGGAGAGGGTTTCCAATGGCGAGAAAACTCAAAACCATGGATGGCAATACCGCCGCCGCCCACGTGTCCTATGCGTTCACGGAGGTGGCAGGAATCTATCCCATCACCCCGTCCAGCCCCATGGCCGACAATGTAGACCAGTGGGCTGCAGCGGGACGGAAGAACATCTTCGGCACCACTGTGAAGGTGGTGGAGATGCAGTCTGAGGCCGGCGCCGCCGGCACCGTGCACGGCTCCCTGAACGCCGGCGCGCTCACCACCACCTATACCGCTTCCCAGGGCCTGCTGCTGATGATCCCCAACATGTACAAAATCGCCGGCGAGCTGCTGCCCACTGTGTTCCACGTCTCCGCCCGGACTGTGGCCAGCCACGCGCTGAACATCTTCGGCGACCACTCCGACGTGATGGCCTGCCGCCAGACCGGCTTTGCCATGCTGTGCGAGACCAACCCCCAGGAGGTCATGGACCTGGGCGCCGTGGCCCATCTGGCCGCCATCGAGGGGCGCGTGCCTTTCCTGAACTTCTTCGACGGCTTCCGGACCTCCCATGAGATCCAGAAAATCGCCATCTGGGACTACGACGATCTGGCTGAGATGTGCGACATGGACGCCGTGGCCGCTTTCCGCGCCCGGGCCCTGAACCCCGAGCATCCTGTCATGCGCGGCAGCCATGAAAACGGCGACATCTTCTTCCAGCACCGGGAGGCCTGCAACAAGTACTACGAGGCCGTTCCCGGCATCGTGGAGAAGTATATGGCCAAGGTCAACGAGAAGCTGGGCACCAACTATCAGCTGTTCAACTACTACGGCGCCCCCGACGCCGACCGGGTCATCGTGGCCATGGGCTCTATCTGCGATGTGGCCGAGGAAGTCATCGACTACCTGAACGCCCACGGCGAGAAGGTGGGCCTGGTGAAGGTCCGGCTGTACCGTCCCTTCCGGGCGGACAAGCTCCTGGAGGCCATTCCCGCCACCTGTAAGAAGCTGGCGGTTCTGGACCGCACCAAGGAGCCCGGCGCCCTGGGCGACCCCCTGTA
>CALWOS010000132.1 GCA_944383185.1 uncultured Oscillospiraceae bacterium | reverse complement strand
GCCCCGCCCGGGTGATGAAGGCGATGCCCGTGGCGCTCACCAGCACCCCCAGGGCAAACACCAGATAGCGCCGCGCCAGATCTCTCCTGCCCATTGCCCAATTTCATCTCCTGTGCTTTTATGCTGTCCGCCCCCGCCCGGAAGTATCCCGGGCGGGGGGCTTGTTTTTTCGAATATTTACCGGACCAGATAGCCGTAATGCTCCCGCACCGCCAGGATCAGGGCGCGGAAGTCCTCCGGCAGGCCGCAGTCCGCGCGGGTGACGTCGTATTCCGCCACCTGGCCGTCCAGGCGGACCAGGCACACGCCGCTCTTGCCGCCCTCGGGGAGCCAGCCCGCGTTCTCGCTGTTCATAAAGTCCTCCCGGCTCCAGAACAGGGTGAACTTGTCCCGGTAGGGGCGGGAATCATAGGGACAGAAAACGGCGCAGTTGCCGCATTCGTTGCACATGCCGTCCACGTGGACGATCTGCCGCTGGCGCTTGCCGGGCACGGCCACGGCCACGTTGGCCCGGTTTGGGCACATGTCGGCACAGACCTCGCACACCGTGGGGCAACCCAGGCAGCGGCTGTCGCCGCAGGCGTCGCAGTCCTGGCAGAGCCGGCC
The DNA here is from genome assembly GCA_944383185.1 of uncultured Oscillospiraceae bacterium. Classification (GTDB taxonomy): domain Bacteria; phylum Bacillota; class Clostridia; order Oscillospirales; family Oscillospiraceae; genus CALWOS01. Next base: position 2,145 of record CALWOS010000132.1, on the reverse strand, counting down.
CTTCTTCTCGAGGGGCTTGCCGTAGTCGGCGTGGATGTTCTTCTCCGCGAACTTGCCGCAGTCCAGTTCCACAATGGCCTGGGCGGCCCGGGCGGCGTCGGCAATGGCCTCTACCACTGTGGCGGGGCCACGGCGGGCGTCGCCCACCACATACACCCCGGGCAGGGCGGACAGATCCTCCCCCACCACCGGGCGGCCCTTCTGGTCCAGGGCGATGCCATTGGCGGCGTAGAGGGCGTCATCCACATGCTCACCCACGGCGGTGATCACCGCCGTGGCGGGAACGCCCAGGGTCATGCCGGTTTTCACAGGGGCGCGCCGGCCAGAGGCGTCCGGAGCGCCCAGTTCCATCACGTCGCAGGTGAGGATGCCGTCCTTCACCCCCACGGGGGAGAGGAGCTCCAGGAACTTCACGCCGTCCTCCAGGGCCAGGGCAAGCTCCTCCTCGTCCGCGGGCATGTACCGGCGGGTGCGGCGGTAGACCAGGCGGACATGTTCCACGCCGGGAACGCGTTTGGCCGCCCGGGCGGCGTCCATGGCGGTGTTGCCGCCGCCGATGATGACCACGTCGCTGCCCAGGTGCAGGGCGGCGGGGTCTTTCTTGGCCTGCTCCAGGAAACGGATGACGTTTATCTCCTTCCCGTAGCTGAGGCCCGCGGCGCCGGGCTTCCAGGCGCCGGTGGCAAAGATCACGTGAGTGTAGCCCTGGTCCTTCAGTTCCTGGGCGGAGTTCACCCGCACGCCGGTGCGGAACTCCGCGCCGTGGGCCCTGGCCAGGGAAATATCCCTGTCGATGGTCTCATCAGAGATGCGGAAATCCGGGATCACATGGCGGACGATGCCGCCCAGGGTGTCCTTGGCCTCAAACACCGTCACGGCCACGCCGCTCCGGGCCAGGAAGTGGGCCGCGGCGATGCCCGCCGGGCCGCCGCCCACCACGGCTACCTTCTTCCCGGGCACAGCCGGGGCGGCTTTGAGCTCCGGCAGGAGGGCGTCGTAGCCCCGCTCGGCTGCCACGCGCTTCACGTCCCGGATGCGCACGCTCTCCTCATAGTAGCTGCGCATGCACTTGTCCGCGCAGTGGTGGGGGCAGATGGTGCCGGTGATGAAGGGCAGGGCGTTGCGCTGAAGGATGATCTCCAGCGCCTCCTTGTACTTTCCTGCGGTGACCGCCATGAGATAGGCGGGGATGTCCTGCTCGATGGGGCAGCCGCTGCGGCAGGGGGCGGTAAAGCAGTCCAGGAGCGGGACCTTCTTCCCGATCTTCCGCTCCGGCAGGGGCTTGATGGGCTTTGAATAGAGCTTGCTCTCCCCGGCGCCGTCCTCCATGGCGGCCACGGCAGCCACGTCCACCCCGGCGAAGGGGGTGCTGCCGCAGTCCATCAGGAGCTCGCCGATCTGGCTCATGCGCTCATAGCCGCCGGGTTTGAGGACCGTGGTAGCCATCGTGATGGGCCAGATGCCCGCAGAGAAAAGGCCGCGGATGTTCCGGGCGTCCGCGCCGCCGGAATAGGAAATGCGCAGCTTTCCGCCGAAGGCCTGGCTCACCCGCTTGGCCAGGGAGATGGTCAGGGGGAACAACGCGCGGCCGGACATGTACATCTCCTGGCTGGGAAGCTCTCCGGCAGCCACGTCCACGGGGAAGGTGTTGGTGAGCTTCACGCCGAACTCCAGCCCCCGCTCCCTGCACAGGGCTTGGAGCCGCCGGAACATGGGGACGGCGTCCGCCCACTGGAGATCCTCCAGGAAGTGATGGTCATCAAAGGCGACATAGTCATAGCCCAGGCTGTCCAGGCGCTTCCGGGCATAGTCATAGCCCAGGAGGGTGGGGTTGCACTTGACATAGGTGTTGAGGCCCTTTTCGGTGATGAGGTAGGTGGCAATGCGCTCAATCTCGTCCGGGGGACAGCCGTGGAGGGTGGACTCGGTGATGGAGGCGGAGACCTTGGGGCTGATGGAGCGGACATAAGACTCGTCCACCTTCTCCAAGCGGGAGAGGTGATGAAGGGCCCAGTCCATGCATTCCGCCCACACGGCGCTGCCGGAGGCGTCCTTCATCCCCTCGATGTAGGTGTCGATCTTCTCGCTCCGGATGCCCGCCAGGTCGTAGCCCACGGACATGTTGAACACAAATGCGTCCGGGTC
>CALWOS010000131.1 GCA_944383185.1 uncultured Oscillospiraceae bacterium | reverse complement strand
CATCCCGGTGGTGACGGACCCGAAGAAGGCCGCCGGCGCCCTCCAGTGGGCGGTGTACGAGATGATGAAGCGGTACAAGACCTTCTCCGAGCAGGGCGTGAAGAAGCTGGAGGAGTACAACGCCCTGGCGCGGGCCCGGGAGGACCTGGAGACGCTGCCCAGCGTGGTGGTGGTTATCGACGAGCTGGCGGATTTGATGCTGGTGGCCGCCAAGGAGGTGGAGGAGTCCATCTGCCGGGTGGCCCAGATGGGCCGGGCGGCCGGCGTCCACCTGGTGATTGCCACCCAGCGGCCCTCCGCCGACGTCATCACCGGACTGATGAAGGCCAACATCCCCAGCCGCATCGCCTTCGCCGTGGCCTCCAGCCTGGAGTCCCGCATCATCCTGGACACCACCGGCGCGGAGAAGCTGGTGGGCAAGGGCGACATGCTCTACGCCCCCCTGGGCCAGGGCAAGCCCACCCGGGTCCAGGGCTGCTTCGTCTCCCCGGAGGAGATTGAGCGGGTGGTGGAGTTCGTCAAGCAGACCGGCGAGGCCCACTACGACAACGAGGTCATCGCCAGGATTGAGGAGTCCCTCCAGGAGAAGGAGAAGGGCGGCAAGGCCGCCGCCTCCGCCGGCGCGGACGCCGCCGAGGAGGAGGGGGACGAGCTGCTGCCCGCCGCCGTGGAGGTGGTGCTGGAGACCGGCCAGGCCAGCGTCTCCATGCTGCAGCGGCGGCTGAAGCTGGGCTACTCCCGGGCCGCCCGCCTGGTGGACCAGATGGAGGAGCGGGGCATCGTGGGCCCCTTCGAGGGGTCCAAGCCCCGGCAGCTCCTCATCACCCGGGAGCAGTGGCAGGAGCAGCAGATGGGCGCCTCCGCCGGGGACGGGGACGAGCCCCCCTTCCCGCCGGAGGAGGCGTGAAGGCGCTTCCCGCGCCGCCGGGACGCGCTCCCGGAGGATGGGAGCGTGCGGGGCGGCGCTCCGCCGCCCCCGCGGCCCCGCCGCATTTCCCGCCCGGGGGGCCGGATTCCACATCCGCCCTTGACAAATCGCCGCAAAGACGTATAATAGAACCAATCACAGTCAAAACGCGATGACAAAGCCAGCCCTGCGAGACCGGCGTTCAGCGAGAGGGAGACGGTGCAAGCCCTTCGCCCAGGCCGCACGGCAGCCACTTTGGAGCAGCCCGCGAGGAGCGGGACGGTTCACCCCCGTTACCCGGTGACATGAGATGCCTCCCACGGGACGGCAGATCAGGGTGGTACCGCGGAATTGATTTCGCCCCTGACAGGTGTCAGGGGCGATTTTTTTGTGGCAGGCGCCCCGGCACAAAAATACGACCAAGGAGGTCTTTCCTATGGAATTCTCCAAGAAGATTCAACAGTGCGGCCTTTCCCCCATGCGCAAGTTCTACCCCTACGAGGTGGCGGCCGCGGCCAGGGGGCTGCGGGTCCACCATCTGAACATCGGCCAGCCGGACATCGAGACGCCCGGGGCCTTCTTCGACGCGGTGCGGAACTTCGGGGAGCCCGTCCTGGCCTACGCCCCCGCCCCCGGCGTGGAGGGGTATCTGGAGGCGGTGCGGGACTACTACGGCCGCCTGGGCTATCCCATCGCGTGCGGCGACATCCTGGCTACCTACGGCGGCAGCGAGGCGCTGCAGATTGTCCTCGCCTGCATCCTGGACGAGGGGGACGAGATTCTGGTCCCCGAGCCCTACTATCCCAACTACGACACCTTTGTCCGCACCACCGGCGGCGTCATCCGCCCCATCCCCCCCGCGGTGGAGGAAGGCTACCGCTACGCGGACCGCGGCCGCATCGAGCCCCTCATCAACAGCCGCACCCGGGCCATCCTCATCACCAACCCCGGCAACCCCACCGGCGTGGTGCTGACGCCGGAGGAGCGGCGGCTGATGGCGGACATCGCCAGGGAGCGGGACCTCTTCCTCATCAGCGACGAGGTGTACCGGGAGATGGTCTACGGCGGCGAGGCGCCCTCCTCCATGCTGGAGTTTGCCGACGCGGCGGAGAACGTGGCGGTGATTGACTCCGTCTCCAAGCGCTTCTCCGCCACCGGCGCCCGGGTGGGGGCCCTGATTTCCCGGAACCGGGAGCTGATGGGCCAGGCCATGAAAATCTGCCAGGGCCGGCTGTGCGCGGCCACGCTGGACCAGGCGGCGGCCACCGCCCTGTACCGGCAGATGGGCCCGGCGTATTACAGGGACGTGCTGGAGGAGTACCGCCGCCGGAAGGAGGCGGTGGTGGCCGCCCTGCACAAGCTGCCCGGCGTGAAGTTCGCTGAGCCGGAGGGGGCCTTCTACGTGATGGCCTCGCTGCCGGTGGACGACGCGGAAAAGCTCCAGTACTTCCTGCTGGAGGAGTTTGACGACCGGGGCGAGACCGTCATGTACGCCCCCGGCGAGGGGTTCTACAGCGCCCCCGGCAAGGGCCGCAATGAAATCCGCATCGCCTACGTGACGAACCCCGACGACCTGACCCGCTCCATCGAGCTGCTGGGCCTGGGCATCCAGGCGTACAACAGCCGGAAGTGAGCGGGGAGCGGGCGCGTACGAATATAGCGACAGCGCGGGAGAGAGGCATCGCCTCTCTCCCGCGTCCGCTTGTGGAAAAATTGCCGTCAAGAAAGACCCGCCAGAGCTTCGGCGGGGGAGCCAGAGCTTCGGCGGGGCAGCCAGAGCTTCGGCGGGGAAGCCAGAGGGGGCGGGAGCCCGCCCCGGGCGGGGCCGGATGCCCTGAATGCCCTGCGCGGCAAGGCGCCCCGCGAGCCTGGCGGGG
>CALWOS010000130.1 GCA_944383185.1 uncultured Oscillospiraceae bacterium | reverse complement strand
TTCAATCCCCTGGTGTGGTTGATGCTCCGCGCGGCGGAGGGCGACCTGGAGCGCGCCTGCGACGCCGACGTGCTCCGCGCCCTGCCGCCGGAGGCCCGGGCTCCCTACGCCTCCGCCATCCTGGCCGCCGCCCGCCGGGGCAGCTAAATGAAACGCCCGCACGGCAATCACCGTGCGGGCGCTTTTCAAACAGGTCCAGACATAGCACAACCCCCCAGCCGTCCAGCGCGACTGGGGGGTTACTTCTGATTCTGAATCTCTACCATGTCTCAACCTCATGCTTTCTACAGATTTGCGCTTGTTTGAAATCCGGTTTCCAAGAATCCATAAACCTACATTTCCGTGAATCTCGATCTGGTGCTAAGTCATCCTTTTACGATACTTCGTTTCGGGGGCTTTGGCACGCCATTTTCGCACATGCGAATGAGTTTGGAACCTGTCGCGTTTTGGAATCTTTGGTTTGCTCTGGACCCTTGGTCCTTTGCGCTTGGGTTTTTGCTTGTTTCCAGATTTCGTTTGGCGCTGATACAGATGCCCTTTTGCTCTTTTAGGAGAACAAATTTTTTGTGGATTTCTTGGATGGATTTCTTCTAGGTCATGCGATCTATATGAAAATCTCCAAGCTCCGGGTCATCTGTGAAAGTGGGGGTCGCGTCCTCTTAGTACATTGGACTCTCTCCTTTCTTTCTGGCTATATTGTACTATCAGAACCCGGTTTTGTCAAGCCCTTTTTAGGAAATTCTCATAAGAAAATAAGCAAAGCCCCGCTCCAATCAAGGAGCGGGGCCACAGGGCGTCACCCGCCACCCAGAAGCAGCAAAATCAGCCCATAGAGCACGCTGGCGGTGATACCGTACACCAGCACCGGCCCGGCGATGGTGAACATCTTGACACAGGTGCCGGTGGTAAAGCCCTCGCTGCGGAACTCCAGCGCGGGGGCGGCCACGGCGTTGGCAAAGCCGGTGATGGGCACCAGGGTTCCCGCCCCGGCGTGCTTGGCCAGACGGTCAAAGACCCCCAGCCCGGTGGTCAGGGCGGAGAGGAAAATGAGGCTCACCGACACCGCGCCGGCGGCCACATCCTCCTCCAGCCCCAGGGAGAGATACCACTCCCGCAGTCCCTGGCCCAGGGCGCAGATGGACCCGCCCACCAGAAATGCCCAGACCAGGTCCTTCCACAGCGGGGAGGGCCTGGCCTTTTTCTGTACATAGGCCTGATATTCCTGCTCGCTCATATCCACGGCGCATCCCGTCCTTTCTCCCCTAGGATGCCCGGACGGGAGCGGGGTTATGCGCTCAGCTCAGCTCCTGGTACATGGCCGGGGCGTCGGCCTTGCCCACGTGCTCGCTGACGTTGAGGACCTGGACCTTCACGCTCCGCTCGCCGAAGCGCAGCTCCAGCACGTCCCCCTCCTTCACGTCATAAGAGGCCTTCACGGGGCGGCCGTTGGCGGTGACCCGCTGGTTGTCGCAGGCCTCATTGGCCACAGTACGCCGCTTGATGAGGCGGGAGACTTTCAGCCATTTATCCAAACGCATCTGTAATACTCCTTTCCTGATATGCCGAACGGCCCCGGGAGACCCGGGGCCGCAGGATGGTTTTTTGTTTACTTGGCCACCGCGTCCTTCAGGGGACGGCCGGGCTTGAACATGGGCACCTTGGCCGCGGGGATGTCGATGGTCTTTTCGGGGTCCCGGGGGTTGCGGCCGGTGCGGGCGGCCCGCTCCCGGACCTCAAAGGCGCCGAAGCCCACCAGCTGCACCTTCTCGCCGTCAGCCAGGGCGGCGGTGATGACGTCCAACGCGGCGTTCAGGGCGTTCTCCATGTCTTTCTTGGACAGGCCGGCCTGCTGGGCGGCCGCGGCGATCAGTTCCGTCTTATTCATGATATTCCTCCTGTGTGTGATGGGTGCCCCTTCTCGGGGGCTTCGGGCTCAGCCCTGCTTGGCCTTGTCCCAGAGGGCGTCCAGCTCGGCCAGGGTCATCTCCTCCATGGGCTTTCCCTGGGCCTTGGCCAGCGCCTCGACCTTGGCGAAGCGGGCAATGAACTTGTCGGTGGCGCGGGTGAGGGCAGTCTCGGGGTCCACGTGGACGAAGCGGGAGACGTTCACCGCCGCGAAGAGCAGGTCGCCCAGCTCCTCCTCGATGTTGCTCTCCTGGTCCACGGCCTGGCGCAGCTCGTCCAGCTCCTCCCCTACCTTGTCCAGCGCGCCGGACACGTCGGGCCAGTCGAAGCCGGCCTTGCGGGCCTTCTTCTGGACCTTCTCGGCCCGCCACAGGGCGGGGAGGGACCGGGCCACAGCGGAGAGGGCGTCGGTGTTGGTCGCCTGTCCCTTCTCCTTGCGCTTGAGGGCCTCCCAGTTGGACAGGACCTCGCCGGTGCCGGAAACCTCCACCTCTCCAAAGACATGGGGGTGGCGGTAGATGAGCTTTTTGCAGATGCCGTCGGCCACGCCGTCCAGGTCGAACCGGCCCTCCTCCCGCTCCATCTGGGCGTGGAGGGCCACCTGGAGCAGCACGTCCCCCAGCTCCTCCTTCAGGTGCTCGGGGCTGCCCTCGTCGATGGCCTCCACGGCCTCATAGGCCTCCTCCAGGAAATTGCGGCGGATGGACTGGTGGGTCTGTTCCGCGTCCCACGGGCAGCCGCCGGGGGCGCGGAGCAGGCGCACGATCTCCTCCAGATCCTTGACGCCATAGGAATCCTTATACTGAAAATCTACCATATTTCCAGGCCTCCTGCAACCTTTTTTTCCAAAAAACTCAGCGGATATGCAGAATCTTCGCCAACTTTTTGCCGCCGGGCATCATTTCCAGATCCTCGCGGGTCAGGGTGCGCAGGGCCAGTACCAGGATGGCGTAGACCACGACCCCCACCAGGATGGCCAGGGCGGTGGCCAGAATGTCCCGGCCCAGGCTGCCGTTGAGGACCCGGGCGAGCAGCCCGTGGCTGCCCCAGGCGGCGGCGGCCATGATGGCCGAGGCCAGCAGCGGCTTGGCCAGGGCCACCAGATAGCGGGGCGGATGGGGCACCACCCGCTTGATGATGAGCAGGTTGAGGGTGGAGATCACCGCAAAGCAGCACAGGGTGCCCACCGGCGCGCCGAAGATCATGATCTTGGGGTTGCCCACCAGGGTGTAGTTGACCACGATCTTGGTGACGCCGCCGATGATCACCGTGATGATGGGCAGGTTGACGATGCCGTTGGCCTGGAGGATGGCGGTGCCCACCAGCTGGAAGCACACGAAGATGGACGCAATGCCCAGGATGGACAGGATGGGGCCGGCGATGCCCACATCCACGTTGCCCAGGGCGATGAGCTCCATGATGGGGCCCCCCAGGGCCAGCAGGCCGAACCCGCAGGGCAGGGCGATCAGCGCCGCCATGCGCATGGCCGACTCGGTGATGCGCTTGGCCCCCAGGCCGTCCCGCCGGGCCAGGCAGGCGGAGATGCCGGGGACGATGCAGGCGGTCAGGGGGATCATCAGGTTAAAGGGCAGATTGTAGACGCTCATGGTCTTGCTGTAGG
>CALWOS010000129.1 GCA_944383185.1 uncultured Oscillospiraceae bacterium | reverse complement strand
CTGTCCGCTCCATAGGGGGTGGGCTGGTAGTTGTTCCAGCCCTCCACTGAGGAGATGGAGCAGGGGATGTGCTCCCGGTCCGTGACGGCCACGGTGCCGTCCCCGTACTCCGTCACGGTGACCCGCAGGAGGAAGCTGTCCATGTCCCTGGGGGCGGTGTTCCCGCCGAAGCAGAAGTTGGAGAGGCTGTAATAGATGTACTTGCCGTTATATTCCTCCACGGTCTGGACCACATGGGGGTGGGAGCCATAGACCAGGTCCGCCCCAGCGTCGATGGCGGCGTGGGCCTGGGCGACCTGGTCGGCGTTGGGGCGGTAACTCCCCTCCGTGCCGAAATGGAGGGCCGCTACCACGAACTGGGCCCCCGCCTCCCGGAGGGCGCTCACTCCGGCGCGTACCTGGTCCGCGGTGACGAAGTTCCCCCCGTAAAAGCCCACCGTGAGGCCGCTGTCCGTGGTCACCAGGGCAGTGGCGTTTTGGTTTACATAATGAATACCCGCCGCCTCCAGGGTCTGCCGGGTCTCCTGAAGGCCCGCCTCCCCGTAGTCGGCGCTGTGGTTGTTGGCCAGGGTGACGCACTCCACGCTGCCCTGGGTGAGGATATTGACATAGTCCGGCTGGGCCCGGAAGGTGAAGGTCTTGCCGGAGCTGGGGACGCTGTCGCTGCACAGTACGCACTCCAGGTTGGCCACGGTGAGGTCGTCCCCGGTAAAATAGTCCAGCACGTTCCGGAAGGGGTAGCCGTAGTCCCCGCCCATCACGGCGGAAAAGGAACTGGCCGTGCCCTGGGCGTACTGGCTGGAAGCCAGTGTGCAGTCCCCCACGAAGGTGAGCACGTGCTCCACCGGCTCCGGCGTGGGGGTGGGTGTGGGTGTGGGCTGCTGGGCCAGGGCCATCTCCTGGACCACGGGGGCCTCCGGGGCGATGGAGGGCAGCGTCTCCGCCGGGGCGAAGAGCCCGCAGCCGGAGAGAAGCGCCAGGGCCAGAGCTGGGGCGGCGGCGCGAAATCGTTTGGCCGGCATATAGTTTCCTCCCTGGGAAAGATACTGGGGATATTATAGCGAATCTTGCGGAAAAAGTACATAGGGAAACGAAAAACGCGCCGGGAACTGCCCCTTGCGGGAAGGTGGGGTCTTGCCAATTCCACACAAGCGGGTGTATACTATGCACGGCAATTCCCCGCAGATCCTTCAGGAACCACAAATCACAACAGAGAGGAATGGAACACATGAAAAAGCGCCTTGCAAGTCTTGTTTTGGTGCTGGCTCTTACCCTGACGCTCTTCGCCGGGCTGGGGGCCACCGCCTCCGCCGCCACCTTCTCCGGGGGCAGCGGTACCCGGAACGACCCCTACCTCATCGGTACGGCGGCGGAACTGGCCGCCTTCCGGGACCTGGTCAACGGCGGGCAGAGCGACATCAGTGCCAAACTCATCGCGGACATCGACCTGGGCGGCCAGAGCTGGGAGCCCATCGGCCTGACCAAGACCGGATATACGGGCACCTTTGACGGCTGCGGCCACCTGGTCTCCAATGTGTACATCGACACCCTCAGCTCCAAGATCAGCATTGTCCAGTCCAATGGCAGTAGCCACACCATTCAGGTGGCCGGTTTCTTCGGCGTGGTGGGCAGCGGCGGCACGGTCCGGGCCGTGGGCATCAGCGGCACGGTCACCGGGGATCTGAGTGCCAGCAGCAGCGCCGGACTCTATCTGGGCAGTCTGGTGGGCACCACCTTTGGTACCGTGGAGGAGTGCTTCTCCACCTGTGACTTCACCGGCCTCACCGTGAAGAACAACGACTATGTGGGCATCGGCGGGCTCGTCGGCCTTTCCGAGGCGGACAGCGTCATCCGCAACTGCTACAACACCGGTACCGTCAGCGCCACGGTCACCTGCACCAGCTCCACCCACAATGTCTACCAGGGCGGCCTCATCGGTCTGGGAGACGGCCAGGTGGTGAACTGCTACGCCGCCTGCCCGGTGAACGTGGACATCACCCGGGGCACCCGCCGCCTGGGCGGCGTCACGGGCAATGCCGGCGGCGTGGACTACTATAACTGCTACTTTGACAACCAGCTCTGCTCCGCTGCCTACAGCGCCGGCTGCCATTTTGATTCTTCCAGTCCCTTTGACCCCTCCTACTGCGGCGGCAAGACCACCGAGGTCCTCCGGAGCGACAAGATGCCCGGCGTCCTGGGCAACGCCTTTTTGAAGGACACCCAGTGGCTCAACAAGGGCTACCCCATCCTGGCGGTGATGACCTACGGCCAGGAGGACGAGAACTGGTCCCAGTGGTTCGAGGACGAGGCCATGGGCGACAACATCGACCGGGAAATCTTCAACAGCCTCATCCCCGCGGAGCTCCAGAACAAGGACCTCACCCAGTCCATCACCCGCCTGGAGTTCTGCGCCGTGGCGGTGCAGCTCTATGAGAAGATGGGCGGCGCGGCCCTGGATCCCGGGGCCCTCACCAACCCCTTCGCCGACACCAGCGCGGACGTGGTGAAAAAGGCCTACGCCCTGGGCATCACCAACGGCATGACGGCCACCACCTTCGAGCCCTACACCCTCATCAGCCGGGAACAGCTGGCCACCATGCTCACCCGGGTGTACAAGGCCCTGAACCTCCCAGGCTGGACCCTGGCCACGGACCATCTGTACTCCCTGGACTACAGCGGCGTCACCCCCTTTGACGACGACGCCCTCATCAGCGCCTACGCCAAGCCCTCCGTGTACTTCATGGTGAAAAACGAGGTCATCAAGGGCATGACCCCCACCACCTTCGCCCCCCGGAACACCACCAGCGCCGAGGAGGCCATCGGCTACGCCAACGCCTCCCGGGAGCAGGCCCTTATCATGGCCGTGCGGATGTTCCAGAAGCTCTAACCAAATACAAATCGGGGCAGGCCCACTGCCCCGATTTGTATTTGAGAGTGGCGGGAAAGTCAGAGGATTTTTGACAAACTGAGCCGGGCAGCGAAAGCTGCCCGGCGTTTTATTTGAGGGAGCTGCAACCGGCGGTTGCGCCTTTTCCAGCTTTTCTTTCTGGCGCGCAACCGGGATTTTCGGTATAATGGGGCCATCCGAAACAGAGATCGGAGGAAAGGAAAGAGACAGCTATGACTTTGGGAGAACGCATCCAAACCTACCGGAAGCGGGCCGGGCTGTCCCAGGAGGCCCTGGCGGAGCAGCTGGGCGTGTCCCGTCAGGCGGTAAGCAAGTGGGAGCTGGACAGCGCGCAGCCGGATCTGGACAAGGTGGTGGCTCTGGCCCGGCTTTTCGGCATCACCACCGACGCCCTCCTTTTGGGGGAGGAGGC
>CALWOS010000128.1 GCA_944383185.1 uncultured Oscillospiraceae bacterium | reverse complement strand
GAGCAATAGGCAGCACTTGCATAGATGTAGAATTTTCAGATAAGAACCGCTTGCCTCTTGCAAACCATTGATATGACTGGATTTTTCCAAGTCCTATAATTACACTCCGACCAGCTCGTCGCAAGCGTCATATCGCTTGCGACGAGCTTTTTTATTTCATGACAAAGCTCATCGTGCGCTCATTGAAGCTGCTACTCGCTTCCAAGCCGGACCCGCTCCGCTGGGCTCCGGTTTGGGTTCGCCGCTACGCGGCGTTTTTTCTTATCGCAAGAAAATACCGATTAACCGCCCCTTCCACGTCGGAGCAAGCTATGTATCGCTTGTTCCGACTTTTTCAGTTGAAAAAGTCGCTGCGAACGATATGTCGTCCGCAACGACGATGGTCGGAGTGCGGGGACTCGAACCCCGGGCCTCCTGCTCCCAAAGCAGGCGCGCTACCAACTGCGCTACACCCCGATATGAAGTTGTGGGACTGCCCGGGCGTATCCTCCCAAAGCTGGCGCGCTACCAACTGCGCTACACCCGGATATAATATGAAATTACAGAAAAGCCCTGTCACAATTTTCCAGGCCGCCATCGGTGTCCCACCGTGCGGCGCGCTTTTTTGAAGACACTCTTTTGTGATTGTACCATAGGCCGCTGTTTCCTGCAAGCCCTTTCCGCTCTTCCGCCCGGTCAGGGCTCTGTGCGACCGGCGCTGGGGCTGGGGTTTTCCGTCACAGGCGCAGTTTCGGACGCAGCAGGAGCTTCCTCCGCCTCCGGCATCACCAGCACGGGAGCGTCCCGATCCCCCAGTCCTTCCGCCGCCGGATAACGCCCTGTGTCCCAGGTATACTGGCCGGACATGGCGCTGTCCCCCGCCAGAAAAACTGTGCCCTCCCCCAGGAGCAGGGCCGTCAGGTCGCAGTGGGCCCAGCGGTTCTCCCCCAGGGACACCAGTACCCACCAGCGCGCCTGGCCTTGGTACTGGCCTTCCACCACCTGGGCGTTCACGCCACCGGCCTGGCACACCGCGGCAAAGGCCATGGCGAGGCCCTGGCTGGTGCATCGCCCTTCCACCAGCGCGCCGTAAGCCGTGTCCTCCCAGGCCTCCGCTTCCGCGGTCAACGCTGTCACCCCGCGCAGGCCCGCAGCCAACTCCCAGAGACTGCCCCCGGCGGAAGCGGCCCGCTCCAGCTGGGTCTGGATGGCCTCCTGAAGCTCCGCCTGCCGGGCGTCCAGTTCCTCTGTGGTCAGGCCATAGTCCATACTCAACTCAAAAATCCGGGCGATGCCGCTGTCGGGATAGGCGTGAACCTCCAGTTCCGGCAGCAGCAGGACCTCCCCCGGAGCCTGATAGCAGCAATCCCGGGCCAGCTCCGTCAGATTCGCCTCTGTGAGAGTGGTGGCGGGCATGTAGACGGCCAGGTAATTCTCCCCGGCGGCCATGGCCTCCGTCAGGCGTTCCCGGAGCGCCCGCGTGCCGCTGAGGGTTACAATGCCGTCTGTCTGCGCCTTGCTCCGGCGGAAGCTGATAAAAAGCTCCGCTTCATAGTAGGAGACGATTCGCCGCAGGTCATAGGAGATATAGTCCACGGCATAGGCACCCAAGGGATCCTCGTTCTGGATTTCCCGGCACGCGGCGGCCAGATCCGTGGAGAGGTCCCCGTCATAGCCCTGGAGCTGGATAACGTCCGACTGGAGGTGCTCCTCCACCATGGAACGGATGGCGGCTGTGAGCTGGGCGTAGCTGCGCACCACCCCCGCCGTGGCGGCAGGGGTGGCGGAAGGCGCCTCCGTAAAGGTCTCCCGGCGGTAGGACTCCGTTTCCAGGAAGGCGGCGCAGCCGCACAGAAGGCTTAGGCTCACTGCAAGCCCCACGAGAGCCCGTATTTTCCTCTTCACAAGCCGCGCCTCCTTTCCATGTACCGGGGATACCGTCCGGAATCTTACATGCCCAGTTCCTGGTCGATGAGAATCACTTCATACTTGCCCATGCCCATCATAGGCCGGCGGACGATGGACATAACGGAACAGATACACTCGGGGCTGTTGCAGTCATAACACTTGTCCCCCGCCTTGGCGCAGGGGGTATTCCGGCCCAGCCGCTGGGCGTTCTTGGGCGCGGCCACGTTCCTGGCCCGCCAGATGGCCTGCTCCAGATCCGGGGCCAGTTTGTTCACCCCGGCCACAATGTACACGGCCTCCTTGCTGCACACGCTGGCGGCAACCCGGTTGCCCCGGCCGTCGATGTTCACCAGATAGCCGTCCTCGCTGATGGCGTTGGCGCTGGCGAGGTACACCGGGGCCAGAGCCGCCTTTTCCGTCACAGCGGGGTCCTTGTCCTTCCAGTGCCAGAACACCTGGTTTTGCTCCCCCAGGCGCTCATAGAGGCCCAGCTCCTCCAGGGTGGCGCTGCCGCCGAACCCAACCTGTTTCCCCCGGATTTCTCCGCAGAGGTAGTCCACCGCGGCCTGGGCCGTAGGGAAGTGCTGCACAGAAAAGCCCCGCTTTTTCAGGCTGTCCACTGCTTTTTCCACATTCATGGTATCATCTTTCTCCCTTCCAACCGGGCCGTGGGCCCGGAGATATTACTTTGACGGATGGCATTCCCTCAGCCCTCTGGCTCCAGGATGCTCAGCTGCTTTTCCCCCCGGTCCTCCTCCCGGAGCAGGGCGCCCGCGGCGGGCAGGCTCCGGACCCGGTACCGGGCCAGGTTCCGGATGGGACTCTCGGAGAGAGGGCAAACCCGCTGGAGGCGCTGTCGGGGCTTGACACTCATCACCGCCACACCCTGGGTGGTGCGGCTGGCCTTGGGCGCCAGGAGGGCGGTGTGGAAGATGAGGGCCCGGCCGTCCGTGGAGGTGAGGGCCAGCTCCATCTCCTCCCCCAGGGGCACCACGGCGGCCAGGGGGCTCTTGTCACTGTAGGCCCCGGTGAGGCGGCGGCGGTTGGTCTTGGTGGCGTAGGCCGAAAGCTCCAGCCGGGCGCATTTCCCGTTTTCAAAAAACAGCAGGATCTGTCCCGTATAATCCCCGGGGCACACCATGGCAAAGATGTTCTCCCCCTCCGCCATATCCAGCTGGGCCGGAAGATAGGTGCCCAGAAGGCTGGCCTTCCCGTCCTCCAGCTCCCGGAGGCGGAGCTTATAGACCTGCTGCTGGTTGGTGAAGAGCAGCAGCTCATCCCGGTTGCGCAGCTCCAGCTCCTGCAAAAGGCCGTCGTTTTCCTTGTATTTCTGCTCCCCGCTCATGCGCAGGGACTGGGGGGTGATCTTTTTGATGTAGCCCTCCCGGGAGAGGAAGACGTGGACGGGGTAGTCCTCCGTCTCGTCCTCCTGTGCGAATTGGGCGATCTGGTCGGCGTAGACGATGGCGGTGCGCCGGGGGCTGGGATACTTTTTCACCACCTGCTGGAGTTCCGTGCGGATCACGCCCCGGAGCCGGCGGCGGCTGGCCAGGAGGTCCTCCAGGTCGGCGATCTCCCGCTCCAACTTCTCCGTCTCCTCCAGGCGTTTGAGGATATGCTCCCGGTTGATGTTCCGCAGCTTGATCTCGGCGACGTATTCTGCCTGTGTCTGGTCGATGCCGAAGCCGATCATCAAATTGGGCACCACCTCGCTCTCCTGCTCCGTGCCCCGGATGATGGCGATGGCCCGGTCGATGTCCAGGAGGATCTTTTTCAGGCCCAAGAGAAGATGGAGCTTTTCCTTTTTCTCCGTGAGGTCGTGGTAGGTCCGCCGGCGGATGCACTCCAGGCGCCAACTGGTCCACTCGTCCAGGATCTCCCCCACGCCGCAGACCCTGGGGGTGCCGGCGATGAGGATGTTGAAGTTGCAGGAAAAACTGTCCTGGAGAGGGGTCAGGTGGAAGAGCTTCTGCATGAGCTTTTCCGGGTCCGTACCCCGCTTCAGGTCCACGGCGAGTTTCAGGCCCCCCAGGTCCGTCTCATCCCGCATGTCGGCGATCTCCCGGATCTTTCCGGCCTTGATGAGCTCGGAGACCTTGTCCATGATGGCCTCCACGGTGGTGCTGTAGGGGATCTCGTAGATCTCGATGAGGTTCCCCTCTTTTACATAGCGCCAGCGGGCGCGGAGCTTGAAGCTGCCCCGGCCGGTGCGGTAGATGGTCTCCAACTCCACCCGGTCATAGATGAGCTCGCCCCCGGTGGGGAAATCCGGGGCGATGAGGGTGCTCAAAAGGTCGTGCTCCGGGTCGGACAAGCGGGCGATGGCCGTCTCGCACACCTCGGCCAGGTTGAAGCCGCAGATCTGGCTGGCCATGCCCACGGCGATGCCGGTGTTGGCGCTCACCAGGATGTTGGGGAAGGTGGTGGGCAGCAGCGTGGGTTCCAGCATGGTGCCGTCGTAATTGTCGATAAAGTCCACGGTGTCGCTGCCGATGTCCCGGAAGAGTTCCGCGCAGATGGAGCTGAGCTTCGCCTCGGTGTACCGGCTGGCGGCATAGGCCATGTCCCGGGAGTAGACCTTGCCGAAGCTGCCCTTGGAGTCCACAAAGGGAGTGAGCAGGGCCTCGTAGCCCTTGCTCAGGCGCACCATAGTTTCATAGATGGCCGCGTCCCCGTGGGGGTTGAGGCGCATGGTCTGGCCCACGATGTTGGCGCTCTTGGTCCGCGCCCCGGAGAGCAGCCCCATTTTGTACATGGTGTACAGCAGCTTCCGGTGGCTGGGCTTGAAACCGTCGATCTCCGGGATGGCTCGGGAGACGATGACGCTCATGGCGTAGGGCATGTAGTTGCTCTCCAGGGTCTCGGTAATGGGCTGGTCCAGCACCTGGGAGCGCAGGCCCATGACGTTTTCCGTGTTGGTTTTTTTCCCGCCGGCGGCGGGCTTTTTCCTTGCCATATGCTTTGAAATCTCCCAGACTTATTTTTTCTCGCCCAGGCGCTTGGCGTACTTGGGGTCCAGCGCCTTGCCGCAGCCAGGGCATTTCACGGCCAGCAGCGCGCCCCGGAAGATCCGGCGGCCGCAGTGGGGGCATTTGCACCACAAAAACATCACCACCAGGCCCACCGCAAAGGCGCCGGCAGCAATGTATCCCAGCTGATCCCGCGTGGCGGAGCCCTTCTCAAATCCCGCAAGACCAACCACGCACAGCGCCACGGCCAAGAGGATCAGGATCAGCGTCACAATTTTGGCTTGTTTGAAGGTCATATTGATTTCCCCCGTTCATCCTATTTTTTCCGTTTTCTGGGTAGATTCCACATCAGGAAATATCCGCCAGTTCCAGGTATTTCCCGCCGTTTTCGGCGATGTGCTGTTTCCGCCCGGCCAAGTCGTCCCCCAGAAGGAGGTCGAATACCGCCGCGGTGCGCTCCAGGTCCTCGGGCATGACCCGAATGAGCCGCCGGGTCTCCGGGTTCATGGTAGTAAGCCACATCATCTCCGGATCGTTCTCGCCCAGGCCCTTGGAGCGGTTGATGGTGGCCTTGGCGCCCCCCAGCTCCTCCAGCACGGCGGCCTTCTCCCGGTCGGAGTAGGCAAACCAGGTCTTGTCCCCAGAGCGGATCTCATAGAGGGGGGACTCGGCGATGTAGACCCGCCCCTCCCGGATCAAAGTCGGGGTGAGGCGAAAGAGCATGGTGAGGATCAGCGTGCGGATCTGGAAGCCGTCCACATCCGCGTCGGTGCAGATGATGACCTTGTCCCACCGGAGAGACCCCAGGTCAAAGGCCGCCATGTCCTTGGCGTGCTTGTCCTTCACCTCCACACCGCAGCCCAGGACCTTGATAAGGTCCGTGATCACGTCGCTTTTGAAGATCCGTGCGTAGTCGGCCTTGAGGCAGTTCAAAATCTTTCCCCGGACCGGCATGATCCCCTGGAACTCCGCGTCCCGGCTGAGCTTACAGGCGCTCAGGGCGCTGTCACCCTCCACGATGTAGATCTCCCGCCGCTGGGTGTCCCGGCTGCGGCAGTCCACGAACTTGGCCACCCGGTTGGAGATGTCCACGTTCCCGGAGAGGCTCTTCTTCAGGCCCAGGCGGGTCTTTTCCGCCGTCTCCCGGCTGCGCTTGTTGACGAGGATCTGCTCGCTCACCCGCTCGGCCTCTGCCTTGTGCTCGATGAAGTAGATCTCCAGCTGGCTCCGGAGGAAATCCGTCATGGCCTCCTGGATGAAGCGGTTGTTGATGGCCTTCTTGGTCTGGTTTTCATAGGAGGTCTGGGTGGAGAAGCAGTTGGTCACCAGCACCAGGCAGTCGGCAATGTCCTGGAAGGAGACTTTGCTCTCGTTTTTGGAATACTTCCCCTGCTTTTTCAGATAGCCGTCCACGGCGCTGACAAAGGCGTTCCGCGCGGCCTTGTCCGGGGCGCCGCCGTGTTCCAGGAAGCTGGAATTATGGTAATACTCGATGCCGCTGACCTTGTTGGAAAAGGCAAAGGCCGCGGACATCTTCACCTTGTATTCCGGCTTGTCCGCCCGGTCCCGGCCCCGGCGCTCGGACTCGATGAAAACCGGGGCGCTCAGGGGGTCCTCCCCCACCAACTCCGTCACATAGTCCAAAATGCCGTGTTCATAGCGGTAATCCGTGGTCTCGAATTTTCCCCCCGTCTGGTTTTTCAGACGGAAGGTGACCCCGGCGTTCACCACCGCCTGGCGGCGGAGGGTGTCGGTATAGTACTCCAGGGGGATGGCGATGTCCGTGAACACCTCCA
>CALWOS010000127.1 GCA_944383185.1 uncultured Oscillospiraceae bacterium | reverse complement strand
GGAAAACGGCGAGCCGGTCATGGCCGGGGACAGGCCCCTGGCCCTGGGCCTGGGCCGCTACTGCCCCCGCAACTGCGTACCCCTGGGCATGGCGCATTGACGGCAGGCCCTTTCTTTCTGAAAAATGGAGACCGCCCCAGCCGGGCTTTGGCCCGGCTGGGGCGGACAGCTTGTCAAAGAAGGCCCGGCCTTCTTTGACAACCGGGGTTGCACTTCGCTTCGCGCAGGCTTTGTCCGCCAATGGCGTACAAATCCCACGCGCGCTCCGTGAGAGGTGTTTTTTCCGAGGCTCATGTCCCCGGAAAAAACGGACTCTCACTCTGTTCGCGGCTATGGCCGCGAATTCTCCGAAGGTTTTTGACAGTCTCATCGCCCCCGCCGGGCCAAAGCCCGGCGGGGGCGGATTTTTAAATAAAAAGGAAACTTCGATAATTTGTGGTATTGTCAACTGTCAATTGTCAATTGCGGAAGCCCCGGGGGTCAGTCCACAAGCTTGTCCAGCTCCTTGATATGCTCCGTTTCGCAGGAAACTATGTGCTTGGCCTGTTTTGCGTATAGGCGCACCTGGGCCTGTGATTTCCGAATGGGCTGCATGGTGCCGGCGCCGGCCACGCAGCCGCCCGGGCAGGCCATGCCCTCCAGGAGATGGCCCGGGTATTTCCCCGCCGCGGCGTCTCCCATCATCTTCCGGCACTCCCGGAGGCCCTCCGCCGCGGTGACCTTGACCTCCGTGCCCGGATGCAGGGTGTGGATGACGTCCACAACCGCCGCGGCCACGCCGCCGGACACGGCGAAGTTCCGCCCGTCCGCGGAGGCGTCGTTCACCCCGTCCGGATCCTCCGGCAGGGCCTCCAGGTCCAGGTCCCGGGCGTCGAAGATGCCGCTCATCTCCTCAAAAGTGAGGACAAAGTCTACCTCGCTGCGCACATCCTTGCGCATGGCCTCCAGTTTCTTCGCCGCGCAGGGGCCGATGAAAACCACCTTGGCGTTGGGATGATGGCGCTTGATGAGGCGTGCGGTGAGGGTCATGGGGGTCAGGGCCATGGAGATGCATCCGGCGTATTCCGGGAAGAGCTTTTTGGCCATGACGGACCAGGCCGGGCAGCAGGAGGTGCCCATAAAGGGCAGTTTTTCCGGCACGTTCTCCAGGAAATCCTCCGCCTCCTGGGTGGCGCACAGATCCGCACCGATGGCCACCTCGAACACGTCGGCAAAGCCCAGCGCTTTCATGGCGGCCCGGAGCTTCCCAGGTGTGACCTTGGGGCCGAACTGCCCCACAAAGGCGGGGGCCACGGCGGCGTAGACCCGTTCCCCGGACTGGATAGCCCGGATGACCTGGAAGATCTGGGACTTGTCGGCGATGGCGCCGAAGGGGCAGTTCACCAGGCACATCCCGCAGGAGACGCACTTGTCATAGTCGATGTCTGCCTTGCCGTTTTCATCGGTGTGGATGGCGTCCATGCCGCAGGCGGCGGCGCAGGGACGTTCCTGGACGATGATGGCGTGGTAGGCGCATACCTCCGCGCAGCGCCCGCACTGGATGCACGTCTCCGGGTCAATGTGGGAGCGGCCATTGTAGCGGTCCAGATGGATGGCGTTTTTGGGGCAGACCTCCACACAGGGGTGGGCCAGGCAGCCCCGGCAGCCCTCCGTGACCAGAACCCGCTTTTCCGCGCAGCCGTTGCAGGCAAACTTGATGACGTTGATGAGAGGCGGGGTGTAATAGGTCTCCGGCCGGTCCGCCGCGGCGATGTTTTCCGAGACCGGGGCGTGCACCGCGGCGCTGTGGTAGGGCAGGCCCATGGCCAGGCGGAGCCGCTGGCCCACGATGGCCCGCTCCAGGAACACGTCGTTCCGGAAGCTGCCCACCTCGCCGGGGATGATTTTGTAGGGGAGCTCGTCGATGTGCTTGTCCACCTCCCACTCGGTGTGGTAGGCCATTCTGGCCACCTCCCGAAAGACCCGGTGGCGGATGGACTGAATCCGGGTTTCCACACCGCGCATGGCGGGGCCTCCTTTCTTATCCGGCGTCACAGCAGCACCACGCCGGCGTCGTGGCAGACACGGATTGTCTCCTCGTCCCAGACGGAGGCCTGGACCTCCCCGATGTGGGCTTTGCCCAGAAGATACATGCACAGCCGGGACTGGCCCAAGCCGCCGCCGATGGTCTGGGGCAGTTTGCCCTCCAGAAGCATTTTGTGGAAGGGGAGTTCCCGGCGGGCGTCGCAGCCGGCGGCGGTGAGCTGCCGGTCCATGGCCGCGGGGTCCACCCGGATGCCCATGGAAGAGAGCTCCAGAGCCCGGCCCAGGGGGGCGTGCCACACCAGGATGTCCCCATTGAGGCTCCAGTCGTCATAGTCCGGGGCCCGCCCGTCGTGGGGTTTGCCGGAGCGCAGGGGCGCGCCGATGCCCATGAGGAAGGTGGTGGGATGTTCCTTCACATAGGCGTCCTCCCGCTCCCTGGGGGTGAGCTCCGGATAGCGGTCCTCCAGCTCCTGGGTGGTGATGAAGCTCACCTCCCGGTCCATGGCGGGGAGGGTGAGAAGCTGGGGGAAGATGGCCCGGATGGTGGTCTGGGTCTCACAGACGGCTTTGACAATGGTGCGCACCGTATCCTGGAGATACGCCACCGTCCGGTCCCGAGGGGCCATGACCTTTTCCCAGTCCCACTGGTCCACATATACGGAGTGGAGATTGTCCGGGACCTCGTCCCGGCGGATGGCGTTCATGTCCGTATAGAGGCCCTCCCCCACGGAGAACTGGTAGCGATAGAGGGCCAGGCGCTTCCACTTGGCCAGGGAGTGCACCACCTGGGCCTCCCGCCCAGCGGCGGGGATGTCGAAGGTGACGGGCTTCTCCACACCGTTTAGGTCGTCGTTCAGGCCCGTGGCGGCCTCCACAAACAGCGGCGCGGATACCCGGCGGAGGTTGAGCCCGCCGCAGAGGGTGTCCTCAAAAAGCCGTTTCAGCAAACCGATGGCCTTTTGGGTGTCGTAGAGGTTCAGAGGGGAGGTGTAAGAAGCGGGAATATAAGAGGTGGTCATGGGTGATGCTCCTTTATCTATCCAGTTCAGTATTGATTCTGATGCTCAGGGGCGGATGCCGTTTTCGGCAAAGGCCCGGAGCAGGGAGGCCATGTCCGGGGCGGCCTTGATGGGCTCCCCGGCGGCCTTGATGCCGTTGGCCACGTCCTTGAGGCCGTTTCCGGTGACGATGGTCACCACGCTGGCGCCGGAGGGGATGAGGCCCAGCTCCGCCGCCTTGCGCAGCCCGGCGGTGCCGGCCACGCCGGCGGGCTCGCCGAACACACCGCATTCTCGCCCCAGGAGTCTTATTGTATCCAAAATCTCTTTATCAGAGACTTCCACGCACACGCCATTGGATTCCCGGATGGCGTGCAGGGCTTTGTCCGGGTTCCGGGGCACGCCCACGGCGATGGAGTCGGCCAGGGTGTTTTCCTCCATGGGCCGCCAGGGGGCGTTTTCGTGGATGGCCCGGTTCAGGGGGCAGCAGCCCTCGGCCTGGACGCTCAGGAGCCGGGGAAGCCGCCGGATGAAGCCCGCGGCATACAGGTCTTTGAACCCCTTCCACACTCCGGCGATGGTGCAGCCGTCCCCTACGGAGACGGCCACGAAGTCCGGCGCCTCCCAGCCCAGCTGCTCGCAGATCTCCAGGCTGACGGTCTTTTTTCCTTCCATGAGATAGGGATTGATGGCGGCGTTGCGGTTGTACCAGCCGTATCGGTCAATGGCCTCCGCCGAGAGGCGGAAGGTGTCCTCATAATTCCCCTGGACGGAGATGACCGTGGCGCCGAACACCTTCAGCTGGGCCACCTTCCCCTGGGGCGCCCGGGCGGGGACGAAGATGTAGGTAGAAAGGCCCGCCGCCGCGGCGTTCCCCGCCAGGGAACTGGCGGCGTTGCCGGTACTGGAGCAGGCGATGGTGTCCGCCCCCGCCTCCGTGGCCTTGGCCACGGCCAGGGCGCTGGCCCGGTCTTTCAGGCTGGCGGTGGGGTTCAGGCCGTCGTCCTTCACCCACAGGCTGCCCAGGCCCAGCTTTTCCGCCAGACGGGGCTGGGCATACAGGGGCGTCCAGCCCACCCGGAGGGCGGGGGCGGGGGTGCTGTCCTCCACAGGGAGGAAGGCCCGGTAGCGCCACATGCTGTCGTCCCGGCACCGGGCGAACCAGTCCTTGCTGACCTTCCGGCGGATCACTTCATAGTCATAGACCACGTCCAGCATGCCGCCGCAGCGGCACACGGCGGCCCCGGGGGCTGCGGGATACTCCGCCCCGCAGCGGACGCACCGGAGGCCTTTGACATGTTCCATCATTCTGTTACGCTCCTTTCGGGAGGAAGCTCAGTCCTCGTCTTCCTCCTCCAGGTTTTCCAGGGCCACCCGCACCGCCTCCACCACAAAGGCGGAAAAGGTGCAGTCCCGGCCCCGGATGGCCGCCTCCACCGCATCGATGATGTCATTGGGGAAGCGGATGCTCTTGCTGGTGGTGGGCGGGATATTGGGAATTTTGAACTTGCGTGTCATGCATTACACCTCGCCATACTTTTATATGACAAAGCGTATTGCAATATTCTCTTTGTTTGATATACTACAGATGAAAGACAAAAGAAGCTCAAATTGAAATACAGTATATCACAAGAAAAGAAGAAAAGGAAATGGAATTGTCGAAAAGTTACACAATCCTGTTTAACGCCGTCACGGACGCGCTGAAAGACCTGGAGCGCCAGGACTGTACCCAGGCTTGGGTACGCCTGGTCCGGGCACAGCGGGAGGCGGAGGAAGCCTACCTGGCGGCGGGGGAGGAAACGGTCACAGAGTCTTGAGCACGCCTGTGGCCTCGTTGAAGGCGTCGATGAGGGCGTCCAGCTCCGCCGCCTGGGCGTGGACGGCATCCCAAGTCCCGGCGGTGTCGTACCACAGGGCGTTGAGCTCCTCCACCGTGCGGCCCTGCTGCTCCACCCAGGTGTAGTATTTGAGGTTGTGGATGCGCTTGCGGTCCGTGTAGCGGAGCTCCAGAAGGCTGTCGGTCTTGAGGGCCAGAATGTGGAGGGCGTGGTCCAGGCGGGCCTCCTCCAGAGAGTAAGCCCCGTGGAGGTCGTTGAGCTCCTGGATACGGCTGCGGTACATGTCCGCGGAGTCGGTGAGCACCGTGGCCACCACGTCGTGCTCCGTGAGCTCGTAGTACTTGGCCATCTTGATGCAGCAGAGCACGTTGGCGATGCCGGAGATACCCAGCCAGGTGAGCTTTTCGATGAGCGCCGTGTCCAGGCCCAGGGCCTCTTTGAGATACTGCTGGCCCTCCGGGGTGTTGAACAGGCGCAGCAGGCGCTGGGAGTCCTCGTCGTCGATGGCAATGGCCATGTCGGTGTTTTTCACGTTGTGTATCCAGGGGATGTGTTTGTCCCCGATGCCCTCGATCCGGTGGCCGCCGAAGCCGTTTTCCAGAATCGTGGGGCACTGGAGCGCCTCGCCCACGGCCAGCTTCAGCTGGGGATACTTCTCCTTGAGCAGGTCCCCGGCGCTGAGAGTGCCGGCGGAGCCGGAGGTGAAGCAGGCTCCCGCGAAATTGTCCCCGGGGCGCTTGACGGCCTCAAAGAGCTCCGCCAAGGCGTTGCCGGTGACGTTGTAGTGCCACAGGGGGTTGCCCATTTCCTCAAACTGGTTGAAAATCATCATGGCGGGGTCCTGCCGGAGCTCCCAGGTCTTGTCGAAAATTTCCTTGACGTTGGACTCGCAGCCGGGGGTGGCGATGACCTGCCCGGCGATCTGGCTGAGCCACTCGAAGCGCTCCCGGCTCATCTCTGCCGGGAGGATGGCCACGCTGTCGCAGGCCAGAAGCTTGGAGTTGAACGCGCCGCCCCGGCAGTAGTTGCCGGTGCTGGGCCAGACGGCGTGGTGGTAGGTGGCGTCGAACTGCCCCGTCACCAGCCGGGGCGCCAGGCAGCCGAAGGAGGCGCCTACCTTGTGGCAGCCTGTGGGGAACCACTTGCCCGCCATGGCGAGGATCCGGCAGGGGACGCCCGTGAGGCTGGAGGGCAGCTCCACATAGTTGGGCACGGCCTGATAGCCGCCGCCGAATGCCTTGGCCTCGTTTTTCCAGGTGATGCGGAAGAGGTTCAGCGGATCCACGTCCCAGAGGCCCACATGTTTCAGCTTGGCCTGAATCTTCTCCGGGATGGTCTCCGGATGCTCCATCTGGGCGATGGTGGGGATGACCACCTTGTTCTCCCGGGCCTTTTGGATATTTCGTTCCAAAGCCGCCTGATGTATGGTCAAATCAATCATGGATTTCCCTCCTTCATTATGATACAATACACAATGGGAATGCAGAATCATCATACACGTTCTTTGCAGCCCTGACAAGTTGTTTTTTCACCGGCCCGGCGGGAACGGGGCCGGAGGGAAGGAGATGCCATGATGGAAGGATTTGTGCTCCACGGAGATTTTCTGGACACCACGGCGCAGCGGCGCGTCCGCTGGCGGAAAAACGCCTGGGCGGTGTGTGAGGACGGGCGCTGCGCGGGGGTGTTCGACGCGCTGCCGGAGCGCTGGCGGGGCCTCCCGGTTCACGACTGCGCCGGAAGCGTGATCCTGCCGGGGCTGACGGACCTCCACGTCCACGCCCCCCAATACGAATTCGCCGGCCTGGGCTTTGACCACCAGCTCCTGGACTGGCTGGAGGCCCTGGCTTTTCCCACAGAGGCCCGGTACGCCGACGCGGACTATGCCCGCGCCCACTACGGCCGTTTTGCCGCGGACCTGCGCCAAGGGGCCACCACACGGGTCTGCGCCTTTGCCACCC
Source organism: uncultured Oscillospiraceae bacterium (assembly GCA_944383185.1). Lineage (GTDB taxonomy): Bacteria > Bacillota > Clostridia > Oscillospirales > Oscillospiraceae > CALWOS01. The sequence continues at coordinate 11,606 of CALWOS010000127.1, read as the reverse complement.
TCCACGGCGCCGGCGCGGCGGTTTTGATGGAGGCGTTGGAACAGGCGGGCCTTGCCGGCGGCGTCGGGAAGGTGAATATGGACCGTTTAAGCCCCGACATCCTGCGGGAGGAGAGCACCGCGGTCTCCCTGGCGGACACGGAGGCTTGGATTTTGGCCACCCGGGAGAATTTCCCCCACATCCGCCCGGTGATTACCCCTCGCTTCGTCCCCTCCTGCTCGCCGGAGCTCCTGGCGGGGCTGGGGGCCCTGGCGGAGAAGTACGGCCTCCCGGTTCAGAGCCATCTGGACGAGAACCAGGACGAGATCGCCCTGGTGGCCCAACTTCACCCGGATTGCGAGAGCTACGCCCGCGTCTATGACAAGTACGGCCTCCTGCCGGCAGAGTGCATTATGGCCCACTGCGTTTACCTGGACGCAGCGGAGCGGCGGCTTTTGCGGGAGCGGGGCGTCTTTGTGGCCCACTGCCCCGGCTCCAACGCCAACATCCGCAGCGGCATTGCCCCGGTGACGGAGTATCTGGACGAGGGGCTCTCGGTGGGCCTGGGCTCCGACGTGGCGGGGGGCTATACCCTGGATATGTTCACGGCCATGCGGGACGCCCTTTCCGCCAGCCGCCTGCTGTGGCGGCTCCGGGGCGGCACGGGGCGCTGGCTCCGGAGCGAGGAAGCCCTCTTCCTGGCCACCCGGGGCGGCGGGGCCTTTTTCGGCCAGGTGGGCGCCTTTGAGCCCGGCTGGGAGTTCGACGCCGTGGTGGTGGACGAGTCCCGTTGGCCGGCGCGGCCCCAGAACACGGACGCGCAGCGCTTTGAACGACTGCTCTACCAGGCCGGGGATCGGGATGTGACGGCCAAGTATGTGGCCGGACGGCGGCTTTTCTGACAATTTTTTCACTTTTGGGGATTGACAACGGCGCGGAAAAGCAATAAAATGAACGCAATTGAGGCAGCTTTGCCTCGCTTCAGTTTGCGCTCGCGGGCGCGAAAAATAAATAGTTTCAAAAGGCCTTGCCTTTTGAAAGAGATATTTGCATGGGAGCTTTCGCGAGAAGGCTGAGAGGCGGGGCGAGTCCCGCGACCAGACCTGATTTGGGTAATGCCAACGTAGGGACGCATATGCACGCTGCCGGGATCGGGGCAGCGGCAGACTGACCGGAAGAAAACGGGACGTCCCTTTTTGGGGACGTCCCGTTTTTCGCGTGACCGCGACAAAGGAGGAAAACAAATGAACGCGAGCGTAGCCATTCAGGTGCTGCCTGGGGTGACGGAGCGGGAGGAAACCCGCCGCCTCGTGGATGCGGCCATTGACCGCATCCGGGCAACGGGCCTCCGCTATGTGGTGGGCCCCTTTGAGACCACAGTGGAGGGGGAGCTGGAAGAACTCCTGAATCTGGTGAAGGACTGCTGCCGGGCCTGCGTGGAGGCGGGCGCCCCGGAGCTGATGGCCTATGTGAAGATCAGCTACGAACCCAACGGGGTCTGGACCATCGACGACAAGACCGGAAAATACAAGGACGCCTGGGAGGTGGAGCACTGTGGAGAAAAGTGAGCTTTCCGACCGGCTCCGGGCCGTCCGGGCGGGCGCGCCCCTGGTCCACTGCATTACCAATTTTGTCACCGTGAACGACTGCGCCAACATCATCCTGGCCGCCGGAGGGAACCCCAGCATGCCCTTTGACGCCAGGGAAGTGGAGGAGGCCGTGGCCGGGGCGGACGCCCTGGTGCTGAACCTGGGGGCGGTGGACTGGCTGGATGCCATGGTCCTGGCGGGGAAGCGGGCCAACGCCCTGGGCATCCCCGTGGTGCTGGACCCCGTGGCCGCGGGGGTGACCCAGCTGCGCCGGGACGCCTCCCGGCAGCTCCTGGAGGAAGTGCGCTTCGCTGCCGTGCGGGGCAACGCCTCGGAGATCCGCACTCTGGCCCTGGGCTGCGCCGCGGGCAGCGGCGTGGACGTGGCCGCGGCGGACGCCGTCACGGAGGACACCCTGCCCCGGGCTGTGGAGCTCTGCCGCCGCCTGGCCCGGGAGCGGGGGACCGTGGCGGTGATCTCCGGCCCCACGGATATCCTCTCCGACGGGGAGACCACCCTTTTGCTGCGCAATGGCTGCGCCACCATGTCCCGGATCACCGGCAGCGGCTGCATGGTCACCTCCCTGATGGGGGCCTTCTGCGGCGCGGGCCGGGAGGCGCCCCTGGCCGCGGCGGCGGCGGCCATGGCCGTGATGGGCCTGGCGGGGGAGCAGGCGGAGGCGCTCCGCCTGGAGCGGGGCACGGGCAACGCCAGCTTCCGCACCGACCTCATTGACCACGTGTTTACCATGACGGAACAAGACCTGGAGGGGGGCGCGCGCTGTGAAGTTTACCAGGGATGAGATACGCAAAGCCATGCTGTTGTACGCTGTGACGGACCGGGCCTGGCTCCACGGCCGTACTCTGGCGGAGGACGTGGAAAAGGTCCTGCAAAACGGCGCCACCTTCCTTCAGCTCCGGGAAAAGGACCTGGACCGGGAAACTTTCCTTCGGGAGGCGAAGCAGCTCAAGACCCTTGCGGCGCGCTACGGCGTTCCCTTTGTGGTGAACGACGCTGTGGACATCGCCCTGGAGGCGGGGGCGGACGGCGTCCATGTGGGCCAGGAGGACATCGCCGGCAAGGACGTCCGGGCCGTGATCGGGCCGGACATGCTCCTGGGCATCTCCGCCCACACGGTGGAAGAGGCCGTGGCCGCCCAGGCGGGCGGCGCGGACTACATCGGCGTGGGCGCGGCCTTCGCCACCTCCACCAAAGATGTGGACAGCATCCTCACCGTGGCCGAGTACCGGGCCATCTGCGACGCGGTGGACATCCCCGTGGTGGCCATCGGCGGGATCCACGCCTGGAACATCCTCGATCTCCGGGGCAGCGGAGTCAGCGGCGTGGCGGTGATCAGCGCCATCTTTGCCCAGCCGGACGTGGGCGCGGCCACGGCGGCGCTGCTGTCCCTGGCCCGGGAACTGGTGAAAAACCATGGATAAGCGCTTTTGCATTTTCGACATGGACGGCACCCTGGCCGACTCCATGCCCTTCTGGGTGCGCCTGGGCCGGGAATACCTGGAGGGCTTGGGCCTCCGGCCCACAGTGGCGCAGCTTGCCCAAACGGACACCATGACGATGGAGGAGAGCGCCGCCTATTTTCACGAGACCTTTGCCATCCCCGACCCGCCGGAGAAAATTTTCGCGGACATGTATGAGGTGATGGGCCGGCACTACCGCCGGGACGTTCCACTGAAAGCCGGGGTGCTGGACTATCTCCGGGCCCTGAAGGCCCGGGGGGCGCGGCTTTGCGTGGCCACCGCCACGGAGGCGGCCATGTCCCGGGCCTGCATGGAGCGCCTGGGGGTTTGGGAGTATCTGGATTTCCTTTTGAGCTGCGAGACCCTGGGCGTGGGCAAGACCCGCCCGGACATCTACCTGGAAGCCGCGGCGCGCCTCGGCGCGGCGCCTGGGGAGACAGCCGTGTTTGAGGACTCCCTCTACGCCCTGAAGACGGCGAAGGCAGCGGGTTTTTACACCGTGGCCGTAGCGGAGCCGGCTTACGCCGCGGACTGGAACGCCCTTTCCGCCCTGGCGGACGAGACGCTTACCGATTGGAGGAATGCCATTTGACAACCACGGAGCGCCTGTATGCCGCCGCCCGGGAGGTGTGGGAGGCCTGCCATGCCCACCCCTTCGTCCGGGGGATCGGGGACGGGAGCCTGGAGGTGGAGAAGTTCCGCCACTTCCTGCTCCAAGACTATCTCTATCTCTTTGACTATGCCCGGGTTTTCGCCTGGGGCGTGGTGAAATCCCGGGAAGCGGAACTCATGCGCCTTTTCTCTCAGAATGTGGACGCCATCCTGGGGGGAGAGATGAAAATCCACCGGGCCTATATGGCCCGGCTGGGCATTACGGAGGACGAAGTCTTGGCCGTAAAGCCCGCCCTGGCCAATCTCTCCTACACCCATTACAAGCTGGCTGTGGCCGCCGCCGGGAACGAGGCGGAGATCATTGCCACGATTCTGGCCTGCTCCTGGAGCTATGCGGAGATCGGCGCGCGCCTTGCGGAAATCCCAGGCGCGGCGGAGCACCCCTTCTACGGGGAGTGGATCCGGGGTTACGCCGGAGAGGACTACCAGCGCACCAACGACGCCTTGGTGGAGTTGATGGACCGTTTGGCGGCGGGCTGCTCAGAGCAGGAATACGCCCGCCTGGAGGAAATCTTCGTCCACTGCAGCCGCTATGAGCTGGGCTTCTGGGATATGGCCTGGAAGCTGGAGCAATAAAGGCCCCATGCTGGAGTTTCAGGAGGTGTCCTTCCAGTACGAGGGGGAGGACTTTGCCATCATAGACCGCCTCTCCTTCCGGGTGGAGCCGGGCTCCTTCCACTGCATTGTGGGGGTGAGCGGCTGCGGCAAGAGCACCATTTTCCGCCTGGTGAACGGTCTTTTGCGGCCCAAAAGCGGCGTCATCCGGGTGGGGGGCGTCCCGGTGAGCGCCGGGAAGCGCTGCTGTGGCTACATGCCCCAGAAGGATCTGCTCTTCCCCTGGCGCACCGTGGGGGAGAACGTGGCCCTGCCTCTGGAGGTGGCCGGCGGCTGCAGCCGGAAGGAGCGGGCGGAGCGGGCCGGGGCGGCCCTCCGGGACGTGGGGCTTGCCGGCTGCGAGGGAAAAATGCCTGGGGAACTCTCCGGCGGCATGCGGCAGCGGGCGGCCTTTGCCCGGACGATGCTCACGGGGCAGGAGCTCCTGCTGCTGGACGAGCCTTTTTCGGCCCTGGACTTCCTCACCCGGATCACCCTCCAGGAGTGGCTTTTGGAGCAGTGGCAGAGACACAAAAAGACCATCCTTTTCATCACCCACGACGTGGAGGAGGCCCTGTTCCTCTCCTCCAGCGTCCTGGTGGTGGAATCCACGCCCATCCGCTGTCTGCGGGAGATCCCGGTCCCCGCCCCCTTCCCCCGGGACCGGAAGTGCCTGGCCCGGCCGGAGATGGCGGAGCTCAAAGAGCGGCTGGTGGCCATGCTGAGAAAGCAGGTGGCGCCGTGAAAAAAGCCTGCAAAGGGAACCTTCCCGCCCTGATTTTCCTCCTTGCCCTGGTGATGGCCTGGCAGTGGGGGGCCATGGAGCTGGACGCGGCCTACATCCTGCCCACGCCCTGGCAGATCCTGCAAAAACTCTGGGAGCTGCGGGGGCCCTTATTTACCGTCCATCTCCCCGCCACCATGTCCGTCACGGCCATCGGCCTGGGGATCTCGCTGTTTTTCGGCCTTGCCCTGGCGGTGCTCATGGACCGGAGCCCCCTGGTGCAGAAGATGCTCTATCCCCTGGTAGTGGCCTCCCAGACCATCCCCACCACCACCATCGCGCCTCTTTTTGTGCTGTGGTTTGGCTACGGGATCTGGAGCAAGATCCTGGTGACCATCCTCATTACCTTTTTCCCCATTACCATCACGGTGTACGACGGCTTCCGGGCCGCCAACGGGGAGATGCAGGAGCTGCTCCTGACCTACGGCGCGGGGCCGTGGGAGACCTTCCGCCTGGTGAAGATCCCCTGCGCGCTGCCCTATTTTTTCTCCGCGGTGAAAATGGCCGTGCCCATGAGCGTCATCGGCGCGGCCATTGGGGAGTGGCTGGGGGCCCAGCAGGGCCTGGGCTATTTCTCCCGGCGGATGATGACCCAGCTGGACGGCGCCGGCGTGTTTGCCCCCATCGTGCTGTTGTCCCTCACAGCCATGGCGGCGGTGGGGATCGTGGAGCTCCTGGAGCGGAAGCTCGTCCGGTGGAGGGGATGAAGCTGTCGGAAAAGGCGGAGCCTTTTCCGACAAAGAAAAGAGAGACATTCCGCTTCGCGCAGGTTTTGTCCGCCAAAGGCGGACAAAGCCCACGCACGCTCCACGAGAGGAGTTTTTTCCAAGGCGCATGTCCCTGGAAAAAACAGATTCCATTTCCTTTGCGCCAAGCGGGCGCAATCTCTGCGAGGCTTTTTGTCAAAACGGAAGAACATCCGGTGGAGAGGATGAACGTTCAATTGACAATTGACACTTAACAATTGATAATTTTTGAGTCTGGATTTTTGTAAGTTAAGGAGCTTTTTATGAAATCGAGCAAAAGACTTTTCGCCCTTTTTCTCGTCTTCTGCCTCCTTGTGCCCCTTTGCGCCTGCGGCGCCGCCGCGGCGCCGGAGGGGGAGGCTCTGGAGACGGTGGACGTGATCCTGGACTGGTATCCCAACGCCGTCCACGCCTTCCTCTACCAGGCCATAGACAAGGGATATTTTGCCGAGGAGGGCCTCCAGGTGAACATCCAGTTCCCCTCCAACACCACGGACCCCCTCACCATGACCGCCGCGGACCAGGCGGATATCGGCTTTTATTACCAGGAGGACACCATCATCGCCAAGGCCAATGAGGACGTGCCGGTGCAGGTTCTGGGCACCGTGGTCCAGGAGCCGGTGAGCGTCATCTGCTCCCTGGCGGAGAAGGGCATCGAGACCCCGGAGGACCTGATCGGCAAGACCATCGGCTATACCGGCACACGCTTCGGCGAGATCGCGGTGGCCCAGGTGCTGGAGAGCGTGGGGGCCACTCTGGAGGATGTGGAGCTCATTGACGTGGGGCTGGACCTGATGAGCGCCATTACGACAGGGAACGTGGACGCGGCCTACGGCTGCTTTTTGAACCACGAGGTTCCGGCCTTGGAAGAACAGGGCTTTGCCGTGAACTGCATGAACCTGCCGGACTACGGCGTGCCCAACTACTATGCCATCATCCTGGTCACCGGGGAAAAACGCCTGGAGGAAAACCGGGACAAGTACGCCCGCTTCCTCCGGGCTTGCCAGAAGGGCTTTGCGGAGATGCAGTCTGACCCCGAGGGGAGCTTGCAGCTGATGCTGGAAAACCAGAACGCCGAGAGCTTCCCCCTTACAGAGAGCGTGGAGCGCCGGAGCTATGAGCTGCTGCTGCCTATTATGGACACGGAAGACTCCCCCTTTCTCTATCAAGACCCCGCCGTGTGGGAGGAAAACATCCGGTGGCTTCTCAGCGAGGGCATGATCGAAACCGCCTTCGATCCGGAGGAGGTCCTGGTGGACCTCCTGGAGGACTGACCGTGGAGGGCCGGGAAAGACTGCGCCGGGCCGTCCTTGCCGGGGCGGAGGCCGCGCTGCCGGAGCAGCTGGAGCTTCTGCGTTCCCTCTGTTCCATAGACTGCGGTACGGGAAACGAGGCGGGAAACGCCGCCGTGCGCGCCCTGCTGCGGCCTGCGCTCACCGAACTGGGGGCGGAGATCGAGGAAATCCCCGCTCCGGGCCTGGGGGCCCATCTTGCGGCCCGCGTCCGCCCGGCGGTCACTCCGGAAAAGCGGGCGCTCCTGTGCGCCCACCTGGACACGGTGTTCGGAGAGGGCTTTGCCCAAAAGCACCCCTTCCGCCTTGACGGGGACTGGGCCTGGGGCCTGGGAGCGGGGGACTGCAAAAGCGGCGTCCTCATTGCCCTGTTCGGCGCACTGATCTTGAAGCGGGCCGGGCTGCTGCCCCCTTGGGAGCTCAACTTTCTGCTCACCTGTGATGAGGAAATCGGCTCCCCCACGGGCCAGGCGGTCTATGCCCGCTTTGCCCCCGGGGCGGACCTGGCCCTGGTGTTTGAAGGGGGCCGGGAGCGGGAGGGAAAGCCCGCCTTCGTCACCTCCCGCCGGGGCGTCATCCTGGGAGAGATCCAGGTGGAGGGGAAGGAGGCCCACGCCGGCGGGGCCTATCTGGAGGGGCGCAGCGCCGTGCTGGAGCTGGCCCACCAGATCATCCGGCTCTATGGCTTCAACGACCTGGAGCGGGGCATTTACTTCAACGTGGCTCCCATCTCCGGCGGACGGCCTAACGGCATCGTGGCCGGGGAGGCGCAGGGCGCATTCTGCTGTGCCGGCATCCCGCGTAACGCCGACTTTCCGGCCATTGAGGAAAAGCTCCGTTCCCTGGAACAGGCTGTCACTGTGGAGGGCTGCCGGGTGCAGGTAGCGTATCACACCCTCTTCCCAGCTATGGAGGAGAGCGGGAAAAACCACGCCGCCTACCTCCGCGTGGCGGAAGCCGCGGCGCTTCTGGGGTGGGAGAGCGTGGAGATCGCGGACCCCAGCGCCACGGACGGGGCCTATCTCAGTACCCACGGCGCCCCTACCGTGGACGCCCTCTCGGCCATGGCCCGGGGCATCCACACCACAGAGGAGCACGTCTCCATTTCCTCCCTCCGGGAGCGCACCGTCCTGGCCGCCCTTGTGCTGGGAATGCTGGAATAGATGTTTTACAAAACGCCCCGGCCACTATGCATTTCGCAGTGGCCGGGGCGTTTGGGCTTTGGCGCGAACTGATCCGGCGTGCCTGCAGGCGAAATGTTGCACGGGCCTGTCTGGAATTGCCAGCGCGCCCGGTGCGTGGTATACTGTGGGGGAGAATGTGGAAGGGGGCGCTTTTCTTATGGAATATCGCATCCGGGGCTGGGAGCCCGCGGCCCTGTTTCGGTTTTTTGAGGACATCAGCGCCATCCCCCGGGGCTCCGGGAACGAAAAGGCGGCGAGCGATTTTGTCCTGAACTTTGCCCGATCCCGGGGATTGGAGGCCTGGCAGGACGCGAGCGGGAACGTGGTCGTCCGCAAGGACGGTTCTCCGGGGGCGGAGGGCTGCCCGCCGGTGATCCTCCAGGGGCATCTGGACATGGTGTGTGAAACACGGGCCGGTGTGGCGCATGACTTTCGTGCCCAGGGCCTGGATCTTGTGGTGGAGGACGGCGCTCTCCGGGCAAACGGCACCACCCTGGGGGCGGACGACGGCGCAGCGGTGGCCATGATGCTGGCGGTGCTGGACGCTCCGGACCTGGTCCATCCCCCTTTGGAGTGCGTCTTTACCACCGGGGAGGAGATCGGGCTCCTGGGCGCCCAGGGCCTAGACATGTCCCGGCTCCGGGGCCGGACGCTCATCAACCTGGATTCGGAGGAAGAAGGCCTGGCCATTGTGAGCAGCGCCGGGGGCATGCGCTTCACCCTCTCCCGCCCGGCGGCCTGGGAACAGGCTTCCGGCACGGCGCTGGGCGTTTCCGTCTCCGGGCTCCGGGGCGGCCACTCCGGCGGGGACATTGACCGGGAACGGGGCAACGCCATCAAGCTCATGGCCCGGCTGCTCCGCCGGCTTCTCAGGGAACCGGAGGCCCGCCTCGCGGACTTCACCGGCGGCGGCAAGGACAACGCCATCCCCCGGGAGTGCGCGGCGACGCTGGTGTATCCGGACGAAGCCGCGGCCCGCCGGGCCCAGGAAGCCGTCCGGACCCTGGCCGGGGACATGGCGGAGGCTCTGCGGCCCACGGAGCCGGGCTTTGCCTGCGCCACGGCCCTGGAACCGGCGGAGGCCGTCCCCGTCCTCTCCCGGGAGATCGCCCGGGCAATGGCGGACGCGGCGTTTCTTGCCCCCAACGGCGTGCGGCAGCGCAACCCCCAAAAGGAGAACTTCGTGGTGGCGTCCCTGAACCTGGGCATCGTCTCCACCACGCCGGAGGCCTGTTCCCTGGTGTTCCTGCCCCGGAGCAGTGTAGAGACGTTCCAGGAGGAGACGGCGGAGCTTTTGACCCTCCTGGGAGAGACCTTCGGCTTCTCCGTGGAGGTCTCCGGGCGCTATCCCGGCTGGGCCTACGCGGAGCGCTCCCCCATCCGGGAACTCTTTCAGGCGGTGTACCGGGAGCAGACCGGCAGGGAGCTGCGGGCCGAGGCCTTCCATGCGGGGCTGGAATGCGGCCTGTTTGTCCAGGGCCTGCCGGGGCTGGACGCCATATCCGTGGGCCCCGACATCCGGGACATCCACACCCCGGACGAACGTATGCCTCTGGATTCCTTTGCCCGCTGCTATGCCCTGGTCACTGCCGTCCTGGCCCGGCTTGCCGGGGGCCAGTAACGAAAAAAGGAGGGATGCGCCTTGCCTGGGGGAACCACGCTCCAATTACGAAAAGATGAAAGACGCCATGGCGGATGCCTTTCTCCTGCACGACCAGTCCGCCATGATCCGGAAGTTTGGCCTGGAGCACGACGCGGCGTATCTGTATCTGGTATTTGTGAACCGGCCCTATCGCGTTGACCGCCGGAGCGGGAAGGTCTCCTGGTCTCATGACGGCTTCTGGACGGCGGTGGCTGCGGACTACAACGCGGCCATGACCATCTACGATGTGCTGTGCTGCTCGAAGGAGAACTGCCATCTGTCCCATGAATGGGTCGGCGTGGGCAACCTGTCCGGCATCCGGGGCGGTACTCTGGAAAAGGGGAGCAATTTCTTCCAGGACGCCGGGAAATATTTTTCCGGGCGTCCAGATGCTTTGGCCCGGGCCTGCGAGGCTCTGGGGGGCAGAAAGATCGAGCGGGGCGACGTGGCTTACACGCTGGCGCTGTTCCCCTTTCTCCCGGTTTCCCTGCGCTTCTGGGACAGGGACGAGGAATTCCCCGCCAGCCTGCAGCTTCTGGCGGACCGGAACACCTTGGACTATATGCACTATGAGACGCTGATGTTTGCCCTGACCCACCTGCTGGAACGTCTGCGGGAGGAGATGGACAGAAATGGAACGCTGTAGAGAAAAAGACGCCTCTCCTGGTCGGGGAGAGGCGTTTTCTTTATCAGGAGCCGGTCTGGCGGGGGGGCTATTTCAAGGGGAGTTAGCCGTAAACAAGGCGATGGAGTACCGTGACGGTTTCAGCCTTGGTAATGGGGTCCTGGGGGCGGAAGGTGCCGTCGTCATGGCCCTGGATGACGCCGGCGGCGGCTCCCCGGGCCACGGCCTCCGCTGCCCAGAGGGACACCGTGTCCCAGTCGGTGAAGGAGGGATCCGCCGCAGCCGGGAGGACCCAGGCATTGTCCAGGATTACCATCGCTTCTTCCCGGGTAATGGTGGCCTCCGGCAGGAAAGCGCCGTCCCCATAGCCCTGGACCAGGCCCAGGGCCGCGGCCTGGGCGATGTACCCCTCCGCCCAGTAGCCGGAGATGTCCCGGAAGGGATGGGTCTCCGGCGTTTGATCCGGGATACGCCCGGTGGCACGGAGGGCGGTGACCAGCATGGCCACAAACTGGGCCCGGGTGGCGCTGCGGTCAGGGTTGAAATTCCCCGCGTTGTCACAGCACATGTCCACGCCCAGGGCCTTGAAATCCCGGATCTCCTCCACGGCCCAGTGGCGGTAGCTGTCCGGGTAGCTGTCCGCGGCGTCCCGTTCCCGGAGTACGGCAAAGCCGTAGTCCAGCAGGGCCTGGGAGTCCCGGTGGCGCCGGTCATTGTCGGAGCTGTGCATTACCACAGAGATGATCCGGTGGCCGTCCCGCACCGCCGTGGCGCACAGGCAGTAGCCCGCCTCGGTGATGGTGCCGGTCTTGAAGCCGTCGCAGCCTTCATAATAGTAGCTGGTCAGGAGCTTGTTGGTGTTGCTCCAGGTGACGCCGCCGTAGGACACGCTGGTCATGGAGGTGTACTGGAGGACCTGGGGGAAGCGCTGGATGCACGAGCGGACCAGGGCCGCCTGGCTCCGGGCGGTGATGGTGTGGGGCAGCGCCCCGTGGCAGTTTTCGTAGCTGGCCGTGAG
>CALWOS010000126.1 GCA_944383185.1 uncultured Oscillospiraceae bacterium | reverse complement strand
ACCCCGTCGTACTCCAGCCGGCCAGCTACCCGGAGCCATTTGAGTTTCCCGGGCTTGGCCCCACCGGCGTAGCATTCCAAAAACCGCAGTCCTTCCGGCAGGCAGGGGTTGAGCCTTCCCGGCAGCGTATCCGAGGGAAGTTCCTCCCGGAGCAGCACATCCATCCGCTCGCAGAAGCTGGCCATCCCCACGGAGAGGGGCAGCAGAACGCGCATCCGGGCGTGGGGGTTGAATCCCTGGGAATAGGCCAGAGGCAGCCCAGCCCGGAGAAAAGCCCGCTGCATGGTACGCATCAAGTCCAGGTGGGAGATATAGATGGCACGGCCGGTTTTTTCAAAGGTCAGTCGGTACTGCACGGTATCAGGCATCGCACTTCTCCCCTTTTCCCAGGAATTTTGCCGCGCCGCAGCCCGCGCACGACGCCCGGCAGTCCGGAGAGAGCTGAGAAACATAGCAGCGCTCCCGCTCCCGCCAGAGATGCTCCGGCGTGCACCCCATGTCCACCCGGCTCCAGGGAAAGACTTCTTCCCGCTCGTGGGGGCGGTTGGCGTAGAACGCGCCTTCCAAACCGCACGCGGCCAGGGCGGTCTCCCAGCGCTCCAGGGAAAATCCCTCGCTCCAGGATTCCATACGCCCGCCGGCGCGCCAGACATGTTCCAGGACGCGCCCCAGGCGCCGGTCTCCCCGGGAGAGGACGGCTTCGATGTAGCTGGTGTCCGCCTCGTGCCAGTGGTAGGTAATGGCCCGGGAGGTCATGGTGTCCCGCAGAAGTTTTACACGGCGGAGATATTCCTCCATGGTCACCTGGGGTTCCCACTGGAACGGCGTGTGGGGTTTGGGCACAAAGCAGGAGGTGGACACGGTGATGCGTACCCCCCGGCTGCGCACGGGGGCGTTTTCCTTCCACTCCTGGAGCACTTTCATGGCCAGTTCCGCAATGCCGCGGACATCGTCGTCCGTCTCTGTGGGCAGGCCCAGCATGAAGTAGAGCTTCACGCCGTTCCAGCCGCCCTGAAACGCGATGCGGCAGGAGCGCAGAAGGTCCTCCTCCCGGACGTTCTTATTGATGGCGTCCCGGAGGCGCTGCGATCCCGCTTCCGGGGCAAAGGTCAGGCCGCTTTTGCGCACCTTCTGTACCCGGTGCATGAGCGCGATGGAAAAATTGTCCGCCCGGAGGGAAGGCAGGGAAAGACTGATGCTCCGGCTCTCGCAGTAGTCCAGGAGGGAATCACACAGTTCCCCTAAAGGGCGGTAGTCGCTGGTGCTCAGGGAGGAGAGGGTGACTTCCTGGTAGCCGGTGCTTTCCAGGCTTTCCCGGCCTTGCCATGCCACGCGCTCCGGGCTCCGGGATCGCACCGGGCGGTAGATATGCCCCGCCTGGCAAAAGCGGCAGCCCCGGATGCAGCCCCGGAAAAGCTCCAGGGTCACCCGGTCGTGGACGATCTCTGTGGAGGGGACGATAGGCCGGGTGGGAAAAATGGCGGTTTCAAAGTCCTGCACAATGCGCTTTTCCACCCGCTCCGGCGCCCCGGGCAGGGCCTCCATGGCTTTGAGAATACCGTCCGGGCCATAGACCGGGCGGTAAAGGCTGGGGACATAGACCCCCGGGATCTTCGCCGCCGCCCGGAGAAATGCGCCCTTGCTCCAGTTTTCCCGGAGGGCAGTGCGGTAGAGCTCCAGAACCTCCGCGTCCAGCTCTTCCCCCTCTCCCAGGACCATCAAGTCCATGAAGTCCGCCAGTGGCTCCGGGTTGCAGCAGGCGGAGCCTCCCGCAAAGACCAGGGGGCGAAGCTCCTTCCGGTCTTCTGACCGGACGGGGATGCCGCCCAGGTCCAGCATATTCAGGACATTGGTATAGGCAAGCTCATAGCCCAGCGTAAAAGCCACCGCGTCAAATTCCGAAAGCGGGTCGCCGCTCTCCAGGGCGTACAGGGGCACGCCGGCAGCGCGCATCTCGCCTTCCATGTCCAGCCAGGGGGCGAAAACACGCTCGCACCACACGCCGGGCAGGCGGTTAAACATTTCGTATAATATGCGCATGCCCAGGTTGGACATGCCGATCTCATAGGTATCCGGGAAGCAAAACGCCAGGCGCAGTTCCACCTGGGATTTGTCCTTGCAGATCTGGTTATACTCCCCTCCGGTGTACCGAGCGGGTTTCTGCACCCTGGGCAGGATGCGCTCCAGTCTCTTGTCCATGGGCACTCCCCTTTCTGAAAGCGGCAAAAACCGCCATAGCAGAGGTATTATATTGCACTTCCCCCAAAAAAGCAAGGCCCCCGGGAGCGCGCTCCCGGGGGCAGCTTCACAGGTGGATTACTCTGCCGCGCAGTCCACGGCTTCATAGCCGGCCTGCTTCACGGCGTCTTTGAGCACGTCATCCGCCACATCGGAGGCGAGGGTCACATGGGCCTTTTTGTTCTCCAAGTCCACGGTAGCCTCCGCCACGCCGGGCACGGCAGCCAGGGCCTGTTGTACATGGGCCTGGCAATGGGCGCACATCATGCCCTCCACAGTCAACACTTTTTTCATGCTTGCTTCTCCTTTCTCCGCCGTATTCTTCCCGGCGGGCTCCAAAGTCATATTTCCGCCACCCTTGCCTTCCGGCAGCTTCTCCAGGCCGGAGGGCCGGAAAAAGCGCAGGCGCAGGGCGTTGGTCACAACACAAACCGAGCTCAAGCTCATGGCGGCGGAGCCGATCATGGGGCTGAGCTGCAGGCCAAAGGCCGGATACAGGGCGCCAGCCGCCAGGGGGATGCCCAGGACATTATAGAAGAAAGCCCAGAAGAGGTTCATGTGGATGTTCCGCACCACGGCGCGGCTGAGCTCGATGGCCGTGGCCACGTCCATAAGGCTGTCCTTCATGAGCACCACATCCGCCGCGTCCATGGCGATGTCGGTCCCAGCCCCGATGGCAATGCCAATGTCCGCCCGGGTAAGGGCCGGGGCGTCGT